>DATBVZ010000057.1:0-5732 GCA_036515095.1 Cyclobacteriaceae bacterium
GTTACTGAAATTTACGACTTCATGCGCCTGCTTTTTGCCCGTACCGGTGAAGCGTTCTCCTGGCTTACCGGTAACAAAATGGTTCGTCAATCAGAAGATCAGATCCTGGATACCATTTTACAAAATTACAAAGGTGCAAAACTGACCCTTCTTGCTCCGGTTGTCAAAGGGAGAAAAGGACATTATCGCGAACTCTTTGTTCAGGTGAGAAAATCAGGATACGCAAAGGTTCGCGTGGATGGCGAGATACTTGACATCAAGCCTAAAATGCAGGTCGACCGTTACAAGATCCACGATATTGAAGTAGTTGTGGATCGCATTGTCGCCGACAAGAAAGACAGGCATAGAATAGGTCAATCGATACACCGTTCGCTGAAGGAGGGCAAGGGCGTGATGATGGCAATGGAACAGAACGGCGTGACCCATCACTTCTCGAAATTTCTGATGGATCCGGAGTCCGGGCTGTCCTATGATGAGCCTGCCCCGAATGCGTTTTCATTCAACTCTCCTTACGGAGCCTGCCCGGTGTGCAATGGCCTCGGACAGATTGAGGAGATCACGGAAGAATCCGTAATTCCGGATAAGAGCCTAAGCATCAGCCGCGGGGGGATATTGCCGCTGGGTGAATACCGCGACATCTGGATCTTCAAGAAGATCGAGGCACTATTGAAGCGGTACAAGTGCACCTTGAGCACGCCGATCAAAGCTATTCCGAAGGAAGTTCTGCATGTCTTGTTGTATGGTGACGATGTGCCTGTTTCCGTCTCTTCAATAAAATATCCGGGAACGGATTGGAACACAAAATTTGAAGGTATTGTGAACTTCCTGGAGAAGCAGCGCGATGACGGAACCGAAGCTATAAAGAAATGGGTGGAGGATTTCATGATCATCCGAACGTGCCCGGAATGCAATGGTGCCCGTCTTAAGAAGGAATCGTTGTATTTCAGGATCGACGGCAAGAATATAGCGGAGCTTGCGATGACGGACATTGAGGGACTTAACCGCTGGTTTAACGGACTCGAGGAGCGACTCAGCGACAAGCAACGGGTAATTGCAACGGAAATACTGAAGGAAATACGCAAGCGCATTGGGTTTCTTCTGGATGTAGGACTTGACTACCTCCACCTGAACCGGCCGTTGCGTTCGCTGAGTGGAGGTGAGGCACAGCGTATCCGATTGGCTACGCAGATCGGCACACAGCTTGTGGGTGTATTGTATATCCTGGATGAGCCCAGCATTGGATTGCATGCGCGCGATAACGCCCGCCTCATCAAAGCGCTGAAAGACCTTCGCGACCTGGGAAATTCCGTTATCGTTGTTGAACACGATAAGGAGATGATGCTGGCGTCGGATTATATCATCGATATTGGTCCGGGCGCCGGGAGACACGGAGGTCACATCGTTGCAGCGGGCGACCCGGAAGAATTTCTCCGAAATGACAGCACGACAGCAAAATACCTGTCCGGCAAACTTGCAATCGCATATTCAAAGGCCCGGCGAAAGGGCAATGGCCGAAACGTCAAACTGGGCGGTGCAAGCGGCAATAACCTGAAGCAGGTTGACCTTGTTCTTCCATTAGCCACATTCATTTGTATTACCGGCGTTTCCGGAAGCGGAAAGTCCACCCTGATACACGACACCTTGTTCCCTATATTGAACAAGCGCTTTTACAATTCGCGGACCGAACCCCTGCCTTTCAAAAAGATTGAAGGACTGGAACACATCGACAAAGTGATCGAAGTCGACCAGTCACCGATTGGCCGTACGCCAAGGTCCAATCCGGCGACCTATACGGGTGTATTCACTGATATACGGGATCTGTTTGCGCAGCTTCCCGAATCAAAGATACGAGGGTATAAGCCCGGCCGATTCTCCTTCAACGTAAAGGGCGGCCGATGCGAAACGTGCGAGGGAGCTGGACTGCGGCTTATTGAAATGGAATTCCTGCCGGATGTCCACATATTGTGCGAGACTTGCAAGGGCAAGCGATACAATCGCGAAACCCTTGAAGTGAGATTCAAGGGTAAATCAATTGCGGATGTGCTGAATATGACGGTAGAGGAAGCCGTGACATTCTTTGAAAACCAACCCAGAATTCTTCGCAAAATAAATACCCTGAATGAAGTGGGGCTGGGATACATTTCACTGGGACAGCATGCAACCACGTTGTCGGGCGGAGAAGCGCAGCGCGTAAAGCTGGCGACCGAGCTTTCAAAGCGGGATACCGGCAAGACTTTGTACATCCTGGATGAGCCAACCACGGGTTTGCATTTCCAGGACATCATGCACTTGCTTACGGTGCTTCAAAAGTTGGTGGCCAAGGGAAACACTGTACTTGTTATCGAGCACAATATGGACGTGATCAAATCAGCCGACTACGTTGTTGATCTTGGGCCTGAGGGAGGCGAGAAGGGGGGGCGGATCGTCGCTGCGGGAACACCGGAAGAGGTATGCAGAAATCCCGCCAGCTATACCGGCAGATTTCTCAAGAGCGAATTGAAATAGTTTTATCGGCTGGGTGCTTGGTCGTATTGTGCGCTTGGATTTTTGTGCATGAAACCGGAGCTTGCAGACTACCCTTCAATCATGAGTGCCTCAGTCCGTCAATACCTGTTTGGCGCAATTTTCTTTGCGGTTGGTGTATATCAGGCGTACATCAGGGACTACCTTGAATTTTCGCTGTATGCTGTGGCGGGCTTAGCTTTTGCGGTGAACGCCCTGACCCTGGAACCGAAGCTGTCGGCCTTCAAAAGGCCACTCGTCATTACTGCCTGGATTCTCATTGCTGCTGCTTCGGTATTGTTCCTGTACCTCCTCCAATTTAAGTTGTAAGTTACTTATTATCAGTACATATGCACGGTCATTCAATTTCCGTAATTTTGCAGTTTCATGGTAAACAAACGACGACTATACTGGACACTGCAAATTGGAGGGTGGCTGCTTTACACGCTCCTGCAGGTCGGCACCAGCCTCGCGGCAACGGGTACGGTAAGCCCCAAACGGAGCTTGTTTCTCTTCGGGGATGCCCTCTTATGCCTTGTCATTACGCACCTGTTCCGGATTTTCCTTAACCGGCGGAAATGGCTGTACCTGTCTATGGCCAGGCTGATCCCCAGGGTGCTGGTCAGCGTCGGGGTCCTTGGGCTGATCATCTATTTCCTGCGTTTGCCGCTCAGTCTTTCGTTGGGATTTTTTGAGGGTGCCATTGCTTTCGATCCGGAACAGATTCTCATCGGGACAGCATTTTACGCGCTTATATTTTTCCTTTGGTCCGTATTTTATTTTACTTATCATTATTTCGAACGATATAGCAAATCGCTCAAATATGAGGCCTCAGTGATCCAGATTGAGTTAAATAATCTCAGGTCTCAGCTTAATCCGCATTTTATTTTCAATGCGTTAAACAGTATACGTGCGCTGGTGGATGAGAACCCTGCCAAATCCAAACAGGCGATTAACCAACTGGCAAATATTCTCCGCAAGTCACTGACCTCGGATAAAAAAGGACTAACTAAATTTGAGGACGAACTTAAGATAGTCAAGGATTATCTGGGGCTGGAAAGCATCCGGTTCGAGGAAAGGCTGAAAACCGAATTCAGTATTCACCCGGATTCCCATCACTTTCTGGTACCTCCGCTGATGATTCAGACGCTGGTGGAAAACGGGATCAAGCACGGAATATCCAAGCTGAAAGAGGGAGGTATTATCCAGCTGAACACGACCGTGCGCGATGGTTCCCTGCGTATTCAGATCCGGAACAGCGGGCACATGGTGAACGGGGCGAAAAGGTCAAAAAGCGGCCTTGGTATAAAGAATACGATACAACGTCTAAAACTTATATACGGTGATCGATCGGCATTTAGGATTGCAAATGAAAACGATAACTTTGTCCTTACCGAAATAATTATTCCACCTAATAACGCGTATGAGAGCATTAATCGTTGACGACGAACGTCTGGCCCGGAAGGAACTCATGAAACTTTTGGAGGAGCACCCCATTGTTGAAGTCATTGGTGAGGCAGTGAATGCTGACGAGGCTTTCCAGATGATCAATGAGCTTAATCCGGATCTTCTCTTTTTGGATATACAAATGCCGGATAAGACCGGATTCCAGCTATTGGAGATGCTGGATTCGGTCCCCCTGGTCGTCTTCACTACGGCTTATGATGAGTTTGCGCTGAAGGCTTTCGAAGTCAATGCGCTGGATTATTTACTCAAGCCGATACAGGCGGAGCGGCTGGCCGAAACAGTCTCGAAGCTGGCGGAGAAGGAGCGGGCAAAATCGGGCTCTTCCCGCGACGGGGATAAGAAACTGGGACTAAAGGATCAGGTATTTGTCAAGGACGGGGACCGATGCTGGTTTGTCAGCTTATCCAATGTCAGACTGTTCGAGTCGGATGGAAATTACATCAAGGTTTACTTTGATAACAACCGTCCCATGATTCATAAATCCTTGAATGCGCTTGATGAGAAACTGGACGAACGTGCTTTCTTCAGGGCGAGCCGCAAGCACATTGTAAACCTGAGCTGGGTAGATGCCATAGAACCGTGGTTTAACGGTGGGCTGATGGTGAAACTGCGGGGTGGCGACAAGGTTGAGGTGAGTCGCAGACAGGCTGCAAAGTTCAAAGATATGATGAGTCTGTAAGGGATGAACGTCCGGTATCAATGCAACACCAGGTCGATCAACTCCTTCTGAACATTCCAGTCTTTGGCAAGCCGGAGCATGGCTGTTGCCTCCATTTCAGTGACATAGCCCTTTAAGTTATTGGCCTGCCATACCATATTGACCAGTTCAATCCTTTTGTTCCTAGGATAATCACCTATAATTTCGTTCAGATAGTCGCGCGCGCGATCAAAAGCGGTAATGTAATCCAGTGCAATAAAATCCATTGCCCATTCGTATTCCGTGTGCGCAAAAAGTTCGTCAGCGGTCTTGTCAAGATCCCGCTTTTCATTTTCGTCAAGTCCGTGGTAATGAAAAATTACAGACTTAAGCAACATGAAGACCCTTTTTTCTTCGGATGTTTTCATCGTGATAGCTACAGCAAAATACAAAACTATTCCATATGTTCCTCACCCATTTGGCGGGTCACAAAGAGGTCGGCGGCAATTTTGTCGGCGAGCAGCCGGCCGGCGGGGGTAAGTTGTAGCCTTGTTTTATCCAGACTGGCAAGTTGCCGGCTTACAAGACTCTCGAGGTAGGTGGCGTTTCCGGCAACGAGATCGAGATTGAACTCGCTTTTCATTTTTTCTAGATCGCAGCCCTTCGATGTTCGTAGTGAAATGAGGACGTATTCATTTATGCGGTCAGTACCGGAAAGCATTTCAACCTGAAAAGGTACATGGCCTTCGCAGATGGATTTCAGGTAAAGGTGGTTGTTGCTGATGTTGAATTGACGCGAAATACCATTGTATGAATGGGCGGCTGGCCCAACACCAAGGTAATGATCCTGATTCCAGTAACTGCTGTTGTGACGCGACTGGAATCCGGGTTTACAAAAGTTTGATATTTCGTATTGTTCATACCCTGCTGATAAAAGTAAATGCTGGAGGGTTTCCATTTGATTTGCGGCAACGTCTTCTCCGATCTCCTGGAATTTTCCCCTGGCCGCCAGTCGCCCAAACACCGTGGCGGGCTCAATGGTAAGCGTATACGCCGAGATGTGATCGGGATCAAGGGCCACGGCACGGTGGATATTCGCTTTCCATTCCGCCAGGGAGAGGCCCGG
>DATBVZ010000058.1:0-3100 GCA_036515095.1 Cyclobacteriaceae bacterium
TGATCCTTCCGGGGTCCAGCCACAAGGTTAGCAAGGTCCGGTCTTCATTCCATAGCTCCGGTCTCAGGTCAAGGAAGACACCGTTCAAGGTGTCGCCGCGATCGTTGAGAATCCGCACATGGTTATGCGCCTGACCTTCACTCATTGGCCCGGAAAAAAAGAGATAGATCTTCAACAAGTTCTCCGGAAGGGTGTCTGCGCGTGGATAAAAGTTTACTTCCGCGGGGTCACTTTCCGAAGCCGGAATCTCAAAGCAGGTAACTGCACGATTATTCCAGTGAATGTTGTATCGCAGGCCTGGGGAGAAAGCCCAGAGTGGCGTAAACCGAATTCCGGCATCCATCCATTCTGCGGTACCGATCAAAGGTGTGGTCTGATCTTCCAAGGTTATTTTGAAATGAAAAACACTATCCGGATGGCCCGGATAGTGTTCCAGTATTGCTTCATGGATGGTAACGCTGTGTGCCTTTCCCCCGGACAAATGAATAACGACCGGCTGCCCTGTCAGGTTACCGCTGAAGAGGGCGATGAACGCTACTACTATCAGGTTTCGTCCATGCAAGAGTTAGAGCCTTGCGCTATCCACCGTCATCAGGTCAAGATTGCCATCTGCTTTACGCTGCAGCAGGACAAACCGTTCGTCATCCAGCTTATCGACCTGAAGCACGTTAACATATGGTAAAGCGGTAAACTCAACCCCTGCTGTATTTTCAACGGGACTGCTGAGCGATTCCTTAAAGGAAACAATCTCATCGTAACTTATGCGCATCAGCGCGCGCGACGAATTTGCCAAAAGAAGATATGACTTGCCTTCCTTCTTCATGGTGACCATGTCAAGCGGGGTGTTGCGGTTACCCAATTCAGCAACCGTCCTGCCTTTTACGTGCTGGCCTGATTTCAGTTGGTCAATAGGGAAGATGACCAACGGGGTACAGGTATAGCTGGCGACCAGGTAGGGTTTTCCATCCAGTTCGGTTGCCGTGAACGTCCTGATCGGCGAATTGGTTTCATACTGCCCGTGCGAGGCGTGATAGATCTCCAGCGATGTCATTTCTTCGTCTTGCCGGAAGGGAAAAGGAATGCTTCGGAAGGTCGAACTGAACTCCTGGTTGGAGAGTCCGCTCACCATTACTTTGCCGTCGTAATATCCCAGATCCGAAATTGTCCAAACCCTCAGCGGCCGGCCCCTGCCGTCTTTGGCTTCTTCACCCACGACGTTGCTGATAGCAATGGATGAATAGCGTATGTTGCTAAGGTTGACAGGCACAAAGCGGTCGCCGTCGAGAATCAGCAGGGCTGGCGTTCCATCGGCGTGGTGCACCGCCACATAAACTTTCTTTGACACGGGATGGACTACCAGATCCTGTATGGCAATATTGTCAACCGTCGTGCCCAAAGCCGCGGCGAGTTGCCGGTCGACGCTCTTCATTTCGATCTTGTCGCCGGCACCTGATTTATCGGCCGTCTCAATCGCATAAATTGCGGCGCTCCTGGAGTCGCCGATAAACAGTATTCCCTGCGGGCCGAATGCAAGTGCACTGACCGATTTTATTACCGGTGTGCCGGTGACAAAGTTTTCAGTGAAATCTACCGGATCTCCGGTATTTCCCGCAAATGCGTAACATCCGGTTACGCCGAGGACGAGAATGAGTATTTTTTTCATCATCATGAAAAGGGGGATTTTGTTACTATTGAAATATCGGCAATATAAGTACCAATATCAACCCGCATTACCTGAACGGAGCAGGCAGGCATTCTCTGGTCAAGTCGTCAGCTAGCCAACATAATTTATGAGGGTACCGATTTCCCCGATGCTGATCCGAATCTCATCATTGAGGGCCAGTGTGAATTCATGCGACGGCACTATGCCAGTCCCGGTCATGATCAATGATCCATGAGGGAAGGTGCATTCCCGGTAGACGTAGGACACCAGTTCTTCCGGGGCCCGCTTCATCTGGTCAATTCCGACATTTCCTTCAAATACCTTTTTCCCTTCACGATGGATCTCCATATGGATCCTGCTGTCCCTGGCCAGCGGCCCGTCGCTTACATATATACAGGGGCCCACGGAGGCGCATCCATCGTATGTTTTAGCTTGCGGAAGGTAAAGCGGATTCTCGCCCTCAATGCTACGCGAACTCATGTCATTGCCTATGGTATAGCCGACTATCCGGCCGCCGGAAGTCACCACCAGCGTAAGTTCGGGTTCCGGCGCATCCCAGGTGGAATCTCTTCTGATCCTGACTTTACCGCCATGACCCACTACACGTTGATTGGTGGTCTTGAAGAAGACCTCGGGTCGTTCCGCCTCATACACCCGGGCATAAAAGTCACCGCCGCCCGCCGCTTTGGATTCCTCCTGCCGGCCAACCTTGCTTCGGAGATAGGTCACACCGCAAGCCCACAATTCCTGACTTTGAAGGGGTGCCTGAACATCGGAACGGATCAGCTCTTCCGGGTTAGGTATTGCCGGAAGTCTCTCCGAAAGAGCGGTGAGCTTTGCATTCAGGTTATCATCGTTTATAAAACTATCCCAGTCTTCCTGGTGCAGGCAGAACTTGCTGCCCCGTTCGATCAGTATTCCCGACGAAGTCTTGTATACCTTCATTTGCTTGGTTTAAGATGGGTACTTGATTCAATGGAGATCGCGCGTGACCACCGCACCTGATCCTCCTCTCAAAACATCAAGGTCAGCGCCCAGGTTGGCTTGCTGTACGTGATCAATATAAAACTTAACATATCCCCTGTCGGCCATGGGTTCGGGGGCCACCCACGCCTTCCTTCTCTTTTGCAACTCTTCGTCGCTAATGTCAAGATGAAGTTTCCGTTTTTCAACATCCAGCTCGATCATGTCTCCATCTTTCACGAGCGCAAGCGTTCCTCCCGTGGCGGACTCCGGCGCCACATGCAACACGACCGTCCCGTATGCCGTACCGCTCATTCTTCCATCGGAGATACGGACCATGTCCTTAATTCCTTTCCTCAGCAATTTCTCAGGCAGATCCACATTGCCGACTTCCGGCATACCCGGATAACCCTTGGGGCCAACGCCCTTGAGCACGATGACACAGTCTTCATCAACGGGCAGGTCAGGGTCGTC
>DATBVZ010000059.1:0-4987 GCA_036515095.1 Cyclobacteriaceae bacterium
ATCGCTGACATCTCCCGAAAACTCAAAGAGTATAAGGACGAGAACAACATGATGTTGCTGGATGATGCGCCGAAGTTTCTCAACAGCGTAATGGGTGACACCGATACCCCCTTTATCTACGAAAAAGTAGGTTCATTTTACCGGAATTACCTGATCGACGAATTTCAGGATACTTCGGGCCTGCAGTGGAAAAATTTTCTGCCGCTGGTGACCAATAGCATCAGCCAGGGATATCCCAACCTCGTGGTAGGCGACGTAAAGCAAGCCATCTACCGGTGGCGGGGTGGTGATCTGAATTTACTCCAGCAGGAAGTTATCACGCAAATCGGAACCGAACAGGTGGAAATACGGCAGCTAAACAGCAATTACAGGAGCGCAGCTAATGTGGTAAATTTCAACAATGCGGTCTTTCAGGCGGCCGCCGCCGTTGTTTCTGCCGACACAGGCCAGCCGGTACCGCTGCAGGTTTATGACGATGTGGTCCAACAGGTATCGCGGCAGGAGAGGGGCTTTGTTCATGTGCGGTTCTTAAAAGAATCTTCGCCCGAGGATGACTGGAAGGAGCAAAGCCTCGACATTATCCCAACGTATCTCGAAAGACTGCAGGAAGAAGGTATGGCGCTGAACGATATTGCCATCCTTGTCCGCAAACACGATGAAGGAGAAAAAATTATCGCCCACCTGCTGCAGTACAGTCATTCTGAAAAAGCGAAAAAGAACTGTCGCTACGACGTAATCTCCAATGAATCGCTACGACTGGATGGGGCCTCGTCGGTCAATCTGGTAGTGGCAGCCATGCGGTATTTGTTAAATACCCAGGATGCTATCGCCCGCGCGCAACTGGCTTACGAGTATTTCAGAGCAAACCCTGGTGATCGGCCGATGACTGCCGTTTTTGGAGTCACAAACCAGGGATTTTTTGAAGAGGCTTTGCCGGATGAGTTTACCAGGGAGAAAGCCACCCTGAAAAAACTGCCGTTGTTTGAACTCACGGAAACCCTGATACGGATCCTGGGACTCGGCCGCGACCAGGGTGAGATTGCTTACCTCCAGGCTTTTCAGGATATCATACTCGACTTTTCCGCACGGGAACGCAATGATCTTGGAATGTTCCTGGAGTGGTGGGAGCTGAACAAGCAGAACAAATCCGTACAGATTTCGGGGGGCGTTGATGCCATACAGATACTAACGATACATAAGTCAAAGGGACTGCAGTTCAAAGTTGTGCTTATTCCCTTCTGTTCGTGGAACCTGGATCACGAAGGATTCCTGGCCCCCACGCTATGGGTGAAGAGCGACACTCCGCCGTTTAATGAGGCGGGCTATCTGCCGGTGAAGTACTCGAGTATCCTGGAACAAACGTGTTTCGACCCCTATTATCAGGAAGAAAAATTGCGCGTGTACCTGGACAATCTTAACCTCCTCTATGTTGCCCTGACCCGGGCAGAACACGGCCTGATCGTTCTGGCTCCAAACCCGGAAGTCAGGGGCTTTAAGCAGTTCGTATCGCGGGTATTGTTTGAGGGAATCGTGCGCGGAGAAGGCCTGGGCTCCGGGTGGGATAATGTTGCCCAGGTCTGGAGCGCGGGCGACTGGAAGATCACCGGCCCGGAAAAACGGGATGGCGACAGGAGCATGGTCACTATGCAAGCCTATGCCACATCGAACTGGCGGGACAAGCTGGTGATAAAGCGACAGGCGAAGGAATTTTTCAATGACTTGAAAACAGACGCGCGAACCAGGATCAACTATGGCATACATATCCATTCGATATTGTCCGCGATTACGTACGCCGAACAATCGGACGAAGCACTGAAGCACATGGTAGAGGAGGGATTGATCACCCCTTCCGAACAGCCTGAGCTGAAAGCATTGCTGGATGACTTGTTCCGGGACGATCAGGTCCGGTCATGGTTCTCTTCCGGATGGGAAGTACGCACGGAAGTCCCGATCCTCTTGCCCCACGGCGGAGAAAACCGCCTTGATCGCCTGTTGATTAAAGACAAACACGCTATCGTCATTGATTTCAAAACGGGAGACCCCGCCTCCGGTGACCAAAGGCAGATGCAGGAGTACATGAGCATTCTCTTTCAGATGAATTTTCATGCCGTGGAAGGATTCATTCTTTACATCAAAAGTGGTGCGATCGTGCCTGTCAGGTCTGGCAAGCCGAGAAGGATCCGGAAGAAGGATGAGCAGCAATTGGAGCTCGGACTTTAATGTGTTGATGTGTTTACGTGTTGATGTGTTTATGTTGGGTTGTTGTAAATTGAATGCGTGTGCTCCGAATTTTCAACGCTTCCATTTGCTACTGCTTTTGCTCCTGTTTCTTTTGCCTACTGCCTATTGCCTACTGCTCCCCCTCCCCACCATCTCATCCTCCTCCATTCCCCGCTTGCGGGTACCGGTGACTCTGAAAATGATCCACGTGAGGATGAAGCCGGCGAGGAACAGCCCGCTGATCAGCTGGTTGTAGTATACGATAGCAATAAGGCACAGGGAAGACAAAATGAGCGCTATCAGCGGAAACAACGGGTAGAAAGGCGCCTTGAACGGCCTTTCCATGGTTGGGTTTCTCGCCCTTAGCTTAAACAGGCTGATCATGCTGACCATGTACATCACTACCGCGCCCAGGGCGGAGAGGATGATGATCTTGTCTGTGGTGCCGGTGAATAAAGTAAGTATGCCAACCAGTCCGCCGAGCAGCAATGCCCAATGCGGCGTTCGAAAGCGCTCGTTGATGCCGGAGAGGAAACGGGGTAGGTAACCGCCTCTGGCCAGCGCAAAGATCTGCCTGGAATAGGTAATGATGATGCCGTGAAAGGAAGCGATGAGACCGAAAAGTCCGATACCGGCAAACAGTTTGGTGATGGTGCTGTCTCTGCCCAGCACTACGGCGATGGATTCGGGAAGGGGATAGTCGATGTTCGCGAGCTGCCGCCAGTCGGTGATGCCGCCCGCCAGAAGCATCACACCGAAAGCAAGGATCGTGAGGGTAGCGATGCCGCTGATGTATCCTTTGGGTATGTTTCGCTTCGGATCCTTCACTTCTTCGGCTACCATGGCCACACCTTCAATGGCCAGGTAAAACCAGATCGCGAAAGGCAGCGCCGCAAATATTCCCTGCCATTGCAGGGGAAAGGCGTTACGGGTAAAGGTCGTCATGCTAAAGTGCGGGGCGACGATTCCCATGAATACCAGCAATTCGATCACCGCCAGCAACGTGACGACAAGGGAGAAGACGGCAGACTCCTTAATACCAAGCAGGTTGATGGAGGTGAAGATGAAGTAGCACGCGATCGCCGTGGTCAGTACGGGGATGCTGGGATACAGAAAGTGCGCATAGTTGCCCAGGGCAAAGGCAATCGCCGGCGTGGCGAAGATGAATTCCACAATAGTTGCGTATCCCGCAATGAGCCCGCCGAGTGGTCCGAAGGCTTTATAGCTGTATGCAAACGGTCCGCCTGCATGCGGTATGGATGTGGTCAATTCCGTAAAGCTGAAGATGAAAGTGATGTACATCAACGTGACAGCAAGCGTGGCGATGAGAAATCCTACGGTACCGGCGACACCCCAACCGTAGTTCCAGCCGAAATATTCTCCTGAGATCACGAGTCCGACAGCAATCGCCCACAGGTGGATGGCAGTCAGCGCTTTCTTTAAACGGGGTGTCTGGTTCATGGATGGTTGGGTAAAGGCGCAAGATATTGCGTCTCTACAAAAATCCCAATCGGTGACAACCTCTGTCAGCCCTTCCGGTATCCCCTTTTTTCCGGTGGATTCTTTGATAGTTTTGTGTGATCATGAAACCCTTCTTAAAAGAACTTGCTGAACGGATCATCCGGGAGAATATCAAACCGGAAGACCTGACCATGGTGTTCCCAAACCGGCGGGCGATCCTCTATTTCAGAAAGCACCTCAGCGGTATGCTTGACAAACCGGTTTTCTCGCCGCGGATGCTGGCAATAGAAGATTTCATTGCATCCCTGTCCGCGCTCAGGGTACCGGATAAACTCGAGCTGGTGCATCAACTTCACGCCGTATATAAACCAATCGTTACCATCGACGAGCCCTTTGACAAGTTCTATTTCTGGGGAGAGATGCTGCTTCACGATTTCGACGAAATCGACAAATACGAAGTCAATGCCGATCAGCTCTTCAGAGACCTAAGCTATCAGAAGGAGTTGGACACGACGTTCGACTATCTTACCGATGAACAAAAGGACTACCTGAAGCGGTTCTGGTCCGGATTCGATGAGAACCTCAATGAGAACAAGAAGAAATTCCTGCAGGTGTGGAAAGACCTGCCACGGGTATACGAAAGCTACAGGGCGCACTTGCACGGCCAGGGGCTGGCGTACGAGGGAATGCTTCATCGTGAAGTGGCCGGGCAGTGCCGCCAAGGTGGAGATGACCCAGAAAAGGTTTATGCTGGCCGTCATATCATGTTTGTGGGCTTCAATGCCCTGACGCGTACGGAAGAGTCGGTTATCAGCTCCCTCGTAGAACAAAATGCTGCTGAAGTGATCTGGGACCTCGATGAATATTATGTCAACAACGAATGGCAGGAGGCAGGGACATTTTTCCGGGAATACCAGCATCACCCCGTACTGGGAAGGACTTTTCCTGAGGATATCGACGCTAATTTCAGAAAGCCAAAATCCATCCGCGTCATGAGTGCGGCGCAGCACATCGGTCAGGCGAAGTTTGCGGCGCAGGCGCTTGCGGAGAAACTGGCAAAGGGTATGGATCCCGAAGAGACGGTGATCGTCCTGCCTGACGAAAAGATGCTGTTCCCTGTGCTCCACAGCGTATCCGGGCATGTGGAGAAACTGAACGTAACCATGGGATTTCCGCTGAGCAGCACACCGCTGTTTAATTTTTTCGAGTTGCTGATGGAGCTGCAGGTCAACCGGCGTGATGGCTCCTTCAATCACAGGGAGGTGCTGGCCTTGCTGGGACATCCTTATGGGGTGGCATCCCATGC
>DATBVZ010000060.1:0-3723 GCA_036515095.1 Cyclobacteriaceae bacterium
AATTCTTCGGTTTTAGCTCCGCTGGTCCGACAGAATCCTCCCTCCTTGGCATGAAAATGCAATATTGGACCCGTTTTCTCGTCCATCAGGGAAATGCCTTTGTGTTTTAATTGAATCTGAGTCAATTTTGGCCACTCAACATAATACGTCACTTTGGAGACTGCTACCAATCCATCACAGATCGTTCTCCGGACCGAGAACCTGACAAAGACCTACCGATCGGCAGAAAGAGATCTCACGGTGCTTGATCACGTATCCTTCTCCGTGGAACAGGGTAATTCCCTTGCCATAATAGGTCCGTCGGGAAGTGGCAAGACTACATTACTTGGTCTGTGCGCCGGACTGGATACGCCAACAAGTGGCGTGGTGTCGTTGATGGATTACAAGCTGAACTCCCTTGATGAAGATGATCGCGCGTACATCCGTAATCAGTACGTAGGATTTGTATTCCAAAATTTTCAACTGTTATCTACACTAACAGCGCTGGAGAATGTAATGGTACCCCTGGAACTTCGCGGTGAACGACACGTGGCGCCAAAGGCGGAAGAACTTATGAGGCGAGTGGGCCTTCATGACCGGATGCATCACTATCCGTCTCAGCTTTCAGGCGGCGAACAACAGCGGGTGGCGATGGCGCGGGCTTTCATTACTGACCCGAAGATCCTGTTTGCCGATGAACCCACAGGAAACCTCGATGAAGAGAATGCGAGGCATATTACCGATCTATTGTTTGGAATGAACAAGGAGCAGGGGACTACACTGGTGCTGGTTACCCACAATCTTGAGCTGGCCAGGCGGACGCAAGTGATTTTGCGTATGAAAGGAGGCAGGCTGGTTGATCAGGAAAAGGTAGCCGCCGTCTAGGATATGGAATACCGCACGAAAGTAAACAGGAACTCACGTTCAATCCTCCGCGATGGGTGGGTATGGCTGATGGCCTGGCGCGACGCGCGGCATAATTTCTCCCGCCTCTTCCTGTTCACTGCTTCACTCGTTACAGGAATCGCTGCCGTGGTATCGCTTGATTCGCTGAATAATACCATCCAGGACGACATCGACCAGAACGCCAGAAAGTTGCTTGGTGCGGATATCGTGGTCCGGGCTGATAACAAGCTGGAGGAAGAGATTACGCGGACCGTAGATTCACTTTCACTCGAGTCGATGTTTTCCGCAGATATGGCGTCGATGGTCCTGTTCATGCACAACGGGCAATCGCGGCTCATCAAACTGGTAGGGTACTCGGAGTCATTTCCCCTGTATGGTGAGGTAGTGACGCTGCCGGGCCATGCGTTCGATACCATTCAGTCCGGGATGTTTGCCCTCCTTGACGAATCACTTGCAAGTCAATATGAAGTCAGTTCGGGAGATTCTATCAAGCTGGGTACAAAGAATTTTGTTGTGGCAGGCGTAGTGCAGGAGATTCCCGGCGGTGGTGGTATCCTTTCCACGTTTACGCCTTCGGTTTATGTCAGCTATGCCGCCCTGGAACAAACCGGGCTCATCCAATACGGAAGCCGGGTGAACTACAGGCTATACCTGAAAGGTGACAATGAAACCGGAATCAAAGGTGCGGTCGAGAAATTGAGACCGTTGACCAGGAAGTACGGGCATGGCCTCGACGATGTTGCAGAGCAAAAAGAAGAACTGGGCCAGGCCTTTCAGTCGATATACCGGTTCTTTTCATTGCTGGCCTTTGTCGCACTCATCCTGGGATGTATGGGTGTCGCGAGCTCGGTCCATATATACGCCCGCGAAAAGAGGGAAGAAGTAGCCGTATTGCGGTGCGTTGGGTCTTCCGGATGGCAGGCATTCAACATTTATTTTATCCAGATTTTTTTGTTGGGTATTATGGGCAGCATTACAGGTGCTTTTGCGGGGCTGGGGATACAACAGGGAATACCCCTGCTGCTGGAGGGGATCATCCCTTTTGAGGTCGGATTTTCCGTTTCCTGGAGCTCGCTCTTCCTCGGGATCTTTCTCGGGGCTCTGGTTTCCGTTCTTTTTTCGGTATTGCCGCTGGTCTCAGTTCGTTTTGTACCGCCGCTGACGGTCCTGCGATCCGGTTTCGAGCCGGATGCCAGGCGATCGAAAACGCGGATTGTTGTACTGATTCTGATCGGATTGTTTCCATTTCTGTATGCATCATACCAGACAGGAAGTGTTCTCACGGGCGCCGGCTTTTTCCTGGGCTTGCTGGTGGCGCTGGCGTTCCTTACCGGGGTAGCCATACTGTTGCTCATCCTGGTCCGGAGGTATTTTCCTTCCGGGGCAAGCTTCATCTGGCGTCATGCGCTGTCCAACCTTTTCCGTCCCAACAACCAGACACGCATGTTAATGGTCACTATCGGGTTGGGTGCCTTTATTATTTCCACGTTGAATGTAGTGGAAGAAAGCATGCTTAATCAAGTCGAGTTTACAGGCAGAGAAAATCAATCCAATACGATACTGTTCGATATACAGCCCCATCAAAAGGATGGTGTTGTTGACCTGATGAAAAGCCATGACCTTCCGGTGAACCAGGTAGTGCCGATCATCACATGCCGCCTCAGCGAAGTAAATGGAAAGACCATTCGCGAGTTGCAGGCGGACACAACGGACCGAACCCGCAACTGGGCGCTCACCCGCGAATACCGGGTTACGTACAGGGATTCGTTGCATCATTCGGAAAAGCTGCTGGAAGGCGAGCTGCAGCACAGGAAAGAGGGAAAGGACTCCGTCTTCGTTACCATTTCGGAAGGTATGCAGGACAACCTGAGCGTCGGCATTGGCGATTCACTGGTCTTCGATATCCAGGGGGTGCCCCTAAAGGCTTTCATCAGCGGGTTGCGAAGTGTCGACTGGCCGAAGGATCCGCCGAACTTCATTTTTGTATTCCCCACGGGTGTTCTGGAGTATGCGCCACAGGTTTATGTTACCGCCACACGGATAGGCGAACAACAGACGGCTAACCGGTTTCAGCGGGAACTGGTTACCATGTTTCCGAATGTTTCACTGATCGACCTGCGGCTTATTCTCAGTACCGTCAATAGTTTATTCGACAAGCTGGGGCTCGTGATCCGGTTCCTTGCGCTGTTCAGCATTGCTACGGGCCTCGTAGTACTTGCAGGTGCTGTCATCAACAGCAAGTTCGTTCGTTTAAGGGAAAACGTATTACTGCGGACGGTAGGAGCGCGAACGGGACAGATCACCCGCATCACCTTGATCGAGTATGCTTATCTCGGCCTATTTTCAGCCCTGACCGGAATGTTTCTTTCCCTTGCCGGGGGCTGGTTGTTGACAACCTTCTTTTTTGAGATCACCTTTGCGTTTGACTTTCCCGAAATGCTCATGATTGCCATGGGCGTTATGGCATTGACCGTGATCATCGGCTGGTGGAATTCCCGCGAAGTGATCAATACCCCACCCCTGCAGATTCTGCGAAAAGAGGTTTGATGTTTTTAGGCCCTTAATTCTTAAATCGTAGCCAAAAATGGCAAGACTTTAAAAATGAGTAATACAATATCATGAAGAAAATCAATAAAGAATTGACTCTTGCGGCTTCGTTGTGGGAGTTTCTCTTCCCGGATAAACCTTCATCATGAAGTGATAGCCCGAAGTAAGCGTATGCCAATAGGGTTGGCAACCGTGTTTGTAATGGTCTGCAAATGCAGAAGGTTTAACCCGCTAATTGCGGTAGTATTTAATATAATTAAACATAAAACTGAGACACTTCCACTTCTACAT
>DATBVZ010000061.1:0-2165 GCA_036515095.1 Cyclobacteriaceae bacterium
GCGGAAGGAACTAACCGGCTGAGTACTTCGCCTATCCTGGTTAATGCATCGTGTGTGCTGACAATGGGATTCAAGCGAATGTACAGCCAGCGAAGGTCATTTTGGGAAAGGAACATGATGGAGGGATAAGTTGGCTCATACGGAGAGTACTTTACCATATCCTTAACCACACCGAGTATTTGGTAAGTGCCTCTGTCGGTGCCGCCCGGTACCCATTTCAGATATTCTCCAACCGGATCTTTGATACCCAGCAGTCTCAAGGCTGATTCGTTAATGAGTATGCCCGATGAATCACTGGGAATTTCCCGCGAGAAATCGCGTCCTTCAATAAATTCAAGGCCAATAGTTGTGCCATACCCAGGCGTCGTAAAAACAATATTAAACGACTCATCAAACCGGTGACCTTGCCAGGAAAAACCGCCATCCCAACCGCGTATGTCTGTGATGGCATAATTGGTTTCCGCAATTTCATCCACCATTCCTGTGTTGATCAACTCTCCTCTCAGCACCTCAAATTTTCCCTGAAACTCCGGCTGTGCCGACCGGAGTTCAATCAAACCGTTCCTGGAGTATCCGACAGGCCGTTTCTTCGCGTACTGGATTTGCTGGTAGACAACGATTGTCCCGATAGCCAGCATAATGGAAACAGAAAACTGGATAACAACCAGGACCTTCCGGGGCAGCGTAGCCATGCGGCCGGGTTTATGAATCCCTTTCATCGCGCTGACCGGCCTGAAGGAGGAAAGATAGAGTGCAGGATAGCTTCCAGCCAGCAAGCCTGCCACGACGATCAGGCACAAACCAATTGACCAAAAGGCTGCATCAGCCCAGGGTATGGTAATGGCTTTGTCAGAAACTTCATTGAACCAGGGAAGTATAAACTGTACGAAAACCAGCGATGCGATAAATGCAAGGGCAGCCACCAGAAAGGACTCCCCATAAAACTGTTGGATCAATTGATACCGGAGAGAGCCGATCGATTTTCGTATGCCCACCTCCTTCGCCCGGCTTTCCGCACGGGCGGTACTCAGGTTCATGAAATTGATACAAGCAAGGAACAGCACAAATCCCCCGATCATACTGAAGTACCATACAGCCGTCATTTTTCCGCTTCTTACCAGTACTCCGTTGTCAAACTCGGAGTTCAAATGCCATTCGCTCATCGGATGCAGGAAGATCTCCTGCTTTGCCCGGACCGTTTCGTCGCTGACAAACGGCAGCGTGGCATCCTTTATCATGGCAGAAATTTCTTCAAAGTCGCCTTCAGGATGGATCTCAACATAGATATTTACATAATAATTATCCCATCGGTTTAATATATCCGGTGGAGCGCCGTCCAGGTACAAGTCAAGGGGCGCAAAGTAAGCCGCATCCGCAAACTCAGAATTCTTCGGTAAATCCTCGTAAACACCTGTAACAACCAGGTCAGATCGGGCATCCATCACCACGACCTGGTTCAGCGGGTCATTGTCACCAAAGAGTTTTTTACCCAGTGATTCGGAAAGCAGGATGGATTTCATGTCCCTCAATCCGTCCCTTGTACCGGCAATCATCTTCAACGTCAGCATTTCGGGACCCTGATCCTGCATAAAGAAACCCCGCTGGGTAAATTTCTTATCGCCGGATGCTATTACGCGTTCCTCAAGGCGGGACCGCACCATGACCACCCGTCTAAAATGTGAACCGTATTCTGTTTTCAACAAGGTTCCAAGACCGGTAACCTGCGGGGTACTGACTTCAGCATCGCCCCCCCTCGTTTCTTTTCGATAGACCTGTGCTATCGAACCGTAATTCTGATGATATTTGTTAAAAGACAATTCATCCAACACCCATAAACCAACAAGGAAAATCACTGTCATACCGATTGCTAGTCCGCCTATGTTGATCACGGAGTAACCCTTCTTCCTAACCAGATTGCGGATGGCTATTTTCAGGTAATTTCTTATCATGGAAGTCTTTGAGGCTGACGGATAGTTAACCTCTCCAACATATGTGCCATGTCCAAAAGGGTTCAGTCCAGCCTCATTTGGCAGTGTCACTGTGATTGCTGTTCATCAGCGAAATATTATGTACGAATACGGTCATGTCCCATAGGAATACGTTATTGATTTCATTCGTGTTATCGCTGTCCTACAAAACCCTTTCTTCGTCAATGCCCCTGTCGT
>DATBVZ010000062.1:0-2796 GCA_036515095.1 Cyclobacteriaceae bacterium
GAATCACTGTACAGGGAGATCCCCCCGACCATATTTATACTTTCACCGGACTGGCTGAACTGGGTGTATGTGAGAATTGACGCGCAAAATATTCCGGCCACACTTGCGCATATAGAGGCGACATATTCCAGGTTCGTGACCAACAGGGATTTTTCCTATTCTTTCATGAATGAAGATATTGAACAGCAGTATGTAGCTGAAGAAAAATTCACCCAAACATTTACCATTTTCACGATCCTCGCGATCGTTATTGCCTGCCTCGGTACTTTCGGACTGATTTCCTTTACCGCGGAGCGTAAGACAAAGGAAATAGGAATAAGAAAGGTGCTCGGCGCTTCTGTTGGTAACGTTACCTTTCTGCTGATCCGGGAATTTGTCATTTTGTTTTTGGTAGCGAGCATCATTGCCTGGCCGCTTACCTGGTACTTCATTAGTAACTGGATCGAAAGATTTATTTACAGAACGTCCGTTGGGCTTACGCCTTTTGTTTTGGCGACACTGCTTGCGGCATTCATCGTAGTGGCTACTACCGGCTTCCGGGCTATGAAAGCAGCGCTGGCTAACCCGGTGGATAGTTTGAGAACGGAATGAAAAGTAGGCAGTTACCAGTCTCCAGTCTTCAGTAGCCAGGCAGTAGCCCGGACTGCCGGCTTATAAACTAAAGCGAATTGAAAAAAGATAAACCCATACCCCCTAAATTGTTTTTGAAGTTCTTCCGGTGGTACTGCCACCCGAAGCTGTTGAAGCACATAGAGGGTGATTTGATGGAGTTGTATTATGAACGGGTAAAAGAATCCGGAAAACGAAAAGCAGATATAAGATTTATCGCTGATGTGCTGCTACTCTTCCGGCCCGGTATCATAAGACAGCCGGGAGAATTTAGAAATGTAAATCACTATGCCATGTATAAAAGCTATTTTAAGATCGGTTGGAGAAACTTATTCAGGAACAAAGCTTACTCAGCAATCAATATTGGGGGACTTGCCTTGGGCATGGCAGTGGCGGTATCGATCGGTCTGTGGATACATGATGAATTGTCGTTTAACAAATATCACGAGAACTATGATCGCATTGCGCGCGTCATGCAAAGGGTGACGGTGAACGGTGACACCGGTGAGAATAAGTATGTGCCCTTTCCATTGGGCCCGGAATTACAGCAGAGTTACGAAAATGACTTCGAACATGTTGTGATGTCAACATTTCTTCAGGATCGTATCATTTCCAATGGCGATAAAAAATTCAATCAACTGGGCCAATACATGCAGGCTGGGGCGCCTGATATGCTAACGCTCAAGATGCTGAAGGGTTCGCGCTCCGGACTTAAAGGAATGCATTCAATATTATTGTCAGAGTCCCTCGCGACAGCACTTTTTGCGGATGAAGATCCCATCAACAAAATAGTAAGGATTGACGACCGGTACGACCTTAACGTAACCGGTGTTTATGAGAACCTCCCAAAAAATTCCGACTTCAGTGAATTGACCTTTATTGCTCCGTGGGACCTTTACATTGATGCCAACAAAGGTTGGCTGAACCGGTTCCTTGATTCATGGAGTGATGCCATGATCCAGATTTTTGTGCAGGTTCCTGCTCATGCGGATATGGCTATGATCGAGAATAAGATCCACAGCACGATACAAGACCACGTAAAGGAAGAAGAAAAGGTTATTGACTTTCAAACCTTTCTTCACCCGATGAAGAAATGGCACCTGTATGACAAGTTTGAAAATGGCTACGCCTCGGGTGGACAGATTCAGTTCGTATGGCTTTTTGGAATCACCGGTGTTTTTGTGTTGCTGTTGGCGTGTATCAACTTCATGAACCTGAGCACGGCGCGGTCAGAAAAACGCGCGAAGGAAGTCGGTATTCGAAAGTCGGTCGGTTCTGCGCGCAATCAATTGGTCGGCCAGTTCTTCAGCGAGTCTGTCTTAATAACCACACTGGCATTCATACTTGCCATCAGCATTGTCCTGATCGCGCTGCCATGGTTCAATGAAATTGCCGACAAGCAAATGAACATTCCCTGGACAAATGAGTGGTTTTGGATTTCGTCCCTTGGATTCGTCTTACTCACCGGAATTGTCGCCGGCAGCTACCCGGCCTTATATCTCTCATCTTTCCAGGCTGTCAAGGTACTGAAGGGGGCATTCAGAGCAGGACGTTACGCTTCCATTCCGCGGCAAGTACTGGTTGTGTTACAATTCACGGTTTCTGTCACGCTGATCATCGGAACGATCGTCGTGTATCAGCAGATCCAGTATACCATGGACAGAGAAATTGGTTATAACAGAGACCGCTTGATCTATCTCAATATGAAAACCAGCGGTATTCATGATCATTTTGATGCTGTGCGAAATGAGCTGATAAATTCCGGGACAATAATAGACATGTCTGAATCCAGCGCCGCAGCCAGTCAGAACTACGCGGCAAATTTTGGAACCTTCGAGTGGAAAGGAAAGGACCCGAATTTCCTCGATGTATTTGGTGTGACCTGGATAACACCGGAGTATGGCAGAACGGTAAACTGGGAAGTGGTAGCCGGCAGGGATTTCTCAAGAGACATAGAAAGCGACCGGCAGGGAATGATCATTAACGAATCTGCCGTAAAGTACATGGGATTGGAAGACCCCGTAGGTGAGATCATAAACCTGGAAGGACATACTTTCACTATTCTTGGTGTGGTGAAAGACCTGCTCGTGGGATCTCCTTATGAATCCACCCGGCAGGCGATCTATATGCCGATGACCTGGGTTGGCAGTATCATTTCGATAAAGTTGAATCCTGACATGAATACGC
>DATBVZ010000063.1:0-12485 GCA_036515095.1 Cyclobacteriaceae bacterium
CATCAGACGCGAATGTGGCATCGTTGGGGCTATTCAGTTTCTTGCCTTCGTATTCATGAACGATTGGGATGAACGACGCCGCGGGCTGGTCGAGCGGCGCATCCATTACGGATACCCGCCGGTCGCCGTGCTGACAGAGCACCAGCTTATTGTCACTGCGCAGGATCAGCCCGTTTGAGCCCTGCTCGGGACTTGTCGATGGAACAGAACCGGTATAGCCTGAAGGTGTCAGGTATTCTTCCACTCCTTTTTCCTCCGTCCACTTGTATATTTTGTTCGGCGGAATATCCGAGAACAGCAACATGTTGTGCTGAGGAATCCAAAGCGGCCCCTCTGTCCAGACGTGTTCCTCCGCGATTACCTCGATGACGGCATCCTCATCGATGATGGAATTGAGCGCTTCATCCAGCCGTTCGATCGTTCCGAAAGATGCTGCCACCTCCGTTTCGTTTTTCGATTGGCAACCGGAGAAGAGCAATGCTGCAGCCACCAGGGGCGTAATGAGACTGATTTTTTTCATGGGGATAGGCGGTTTAGTTGGACTGCTGGTTAAGTCAGGAGCTTAAGATAGCAAATGGGGTTCTTTTCATGTCAGTCTTTTGAACCGAAATTATGTAGCGCTGTGAGCGGGATTTTCTTCCCATTTTGAAAAATAAATCTCGCTACGAAATGGAAACCGCGTGGATTATTGCCATGGCGGAAGTGATAAAACGGGATTTTGGTTCAAAAATCCCTGTTTTTTGGCCAGTCATAGTCAAAAGTCGGTTGCAAGGGCCCGTTGGAATCAATTTTGCCCGGTCAATGCAGGAGGGTGCGTTGTTACCGTATCCCGATTCATTTTATTCCTATGACTGCATTTTTTGAACATCAACGATCCTCGTACAGGAAAAATTACATCCGAAACCTTATCATGCTGGCGGCATCGGATGGAAATCTTAATGAAGGAGAACGGTACCTGATTTACAGCATCGGGAAATCGAGAGGGCTGAAAGACTGGCAACTCGAGAACTTGCTGGCGGAAGACATCCGGGAGTCGGAAGTATTTGTTCCGGAAACACTGGACAACCGGATGAACCTGTTGTATGACCTGATGCGGATGGTATACGTAGACGGAATCGTTGACAACCAGGAAGTAGAACTAATAAAACAGATCATTGCAAAGTTCAGGTTGCGCCAGCAGCTTGCCGATCATCTCATCGATCTCTTTCGGTACGGCGCCCCGCCGGACGGTGAATGGAAGGAATTTGTTGAGCATGTAAACACCGCTTTTGTCCGGTGATTGCCGCCTGTTTCCGCGGGCAAGATAATTCTATTTTTTTAGTGAAAGGACGGCCAATCCGTTTATTTTTGGGCTGCACGATTGGTAAAATATAATCTGTTTGCTCATGGAAATGGTGGAGAAAATTGAACGTCCCTCGCGGAAATTCCTTCCGGAGGATTTTGTCGTAACATCGTGGGAAGTCCTCAAGCCTTATTTCGATACCTTGCTCGACCGTCCGGTCTCTTCGGCTGAAGAGCTCAGAAAATGGTTTCATGACCGCAGTGAATTGGAGTCGGTCATTTCCGAGGATCTTGCCTGGCGGTACATCCGTATGACATGTTATACGGAAAATCAGGAGTACCGGAATTCCTATCAGGATTTCATAGAGAATATTCAGCCAAAGATTGCCCCGGTTTCTGATCGGCTTAACCGGAAAGCGGCATCGTCGTCCTTTCTTGCTGACTTGTCGCAAGAACACGGATATGATATCATGATCCGGAACCTGAAGAAAGACATAGAGATCTACCGTGAAGAAAACGTGCCCCTGTTTACGGCCATTAGCACGGAGACGCAGAAATACGGACAGATCTCAGGTGCCATGACCGTAGAGGTAGAGGGCAAAGAACTAACGCTCCAACAGGCGGCAGTCTACCTGATGTCAACGGATCGCGCCGTGCGGGAAGAAGTGTTCCGTAAGGTTACCACCCGACGGCTGGCGGACAAGCAGGCATTGGATGATTCGTTTACGAAACTCATAGGCTTGCGCCATCAGGTGGCGAAGAATGCGGCATTCGGCAACTTCAGGGATTATATGTTCAAGGCATTGGGAAGATTTGATTACACGGTGCAGGACTGTTATGATTTTCATGCTGCCATTGGTAAGGAGACGGTGCCCATATTGGATCGGTTTTCGCGTGAACGAAAGGAGATGCTGGGTGTGGAAAAGCTCAGGCCCTGGGATAAAGCGGTAGACCCGGAAGGCCGGCCGGCTCTTAAACCGTTTTCGGATGGTAAGGAACTTACCGGTAAGACCATAGAGGTTTTCAGAAGGTTGGATCCGTATCTGGGGGACTGCCTGTCCATTATGAATGCGATGGGGCACCTGGACCTCGAGTCAAGAAAGGGGAAAGCGCCAGGCGGATACAATTATCCGTTGGCAGAGATCGGTGTTCCTTTCATTTTTATGAATGCGACTTCCACGCTGCGCGATATGGTTACGATCATGCACGAGGGCGGTCATGCCATCCATAACTTCCTTACCCGGGAACTGGAACTGAATGACTTTAAGTCTACACCTTCCGAGGTTGCCGAGCTCGCCTCCATGTCAATGGAGCTGCTGTCGATGGATCATTGGGATGTGTTCTTTGAAGATGAAGCGGAATTGAAGCGCGCCAAACGGGAGCACCTTGAGGACATTGTAGAAACGCTGCCATGGGTTGCCACCATTGATAAGTTCCAGCACTGGATTTATGAAAATCCGGAACACGATCCTGGCGCACGGCGCGTGGCCTGGAATGAGATCTTCGACCGGTTCTCCGACAGTATCACGGATTGGGACGGACTACAGCCAGCGAAGGATCACCTCTGGCAGAAGCAATTGCACCTGTACGAAGTTCCGTTTTACTACATCGAATACGGGATGGCCCAGTTGGGCGCCATCGCAGTGTGGCGAAATTTCCGCCGCGATCCGAAGGAAGGTCTGGCAGGATACCGGAATGCACTGAAGTTGGGCTACATGAGAACCATACCGGAAATTTACGAGGCAGCGGGGATCCGGTTCGATTTCAGTCTTCCCTACATACATGAATTAATGACCTTCGTGAACGCGGAATTGGATAAGATCCGGTAAGAAGGAGGGGTCAGGAAGCCTTGTGTTCCTGGCGGGCCCGGTCCAGCAGATCGCTGAGGAGTTCAGCTTCTGATTCCGTCAGGGATAGTGCGTTGTCAATTCGCTGGCGGTCTTTGCCGATCTCTTCAAGCAGTCGGAGTCCCTTTTCTGAAATAAAAACATCCGTTGCCCGTTTGTCGGATTGACACGTCTTCTTCAGAACAAGATCTTTTTTCACCAGCCGTCCCAGCAGCCGCGAGACATCCGAATTTCGGTCCAGCATTCGCGATTTGATCGCTGTAGCCGACAGTCCTGCGGGATGCTGGCCACGCAGTATGCTCAGTATGTTGAATTGCTGACCGGTAATACCAAATAATGAAAAGTACTTTTGCTGGTTGCCGAGCAGCCAGTTCGAGGTGTAAATCAGATTGACTACGGCTTTTTGGTAGATGCTTCGAAACTTCCTTTGTTTGATTTCGTCCTCGATCTTCATAGGGGGGATTAAAGCCCCTTCCAGTTCAGGGGCTTTAACGACCAGTGGTTTATGCTTTGGTCATTTCAATCTTGCAGACAATCTCGACATCATCCGAAACCACCAATTCGCCACCGGCAAGCTTGTTATCCCACTTCAGGTTGTAATCCTTACGGTCGATTTTGCCGTTAACCTTAAACCCTGCCTTTATGCCGCGGCCGGTGTCAACGCTGCCGCCATAGGTAACGTCGAAAGATACGGGCTTGGTCACGTCGCGCACGGTGAAATCTCCCGTAAGCTTATAGGCGTTTCCTTCCTTCATTAATTTCCCCTTGAATTTGATTTCAGGGAATTTTTCGGCGTTGAAGAAGTCGTCGGACTTAAGGTGCGTGTTCCTCCGATCGTTTTCCGTGTCAATGGATGCGACCTTCGCGGTGAATTCCACGTCCGCACCACTAAAGTCTTCGCTTTTGCTAACCACTTTGGCATCAAAATCCGTGAATTCTCCTTCGACCTCAGAGATCGCCATGTGAATGACATTGAAGCCGATCTTGGAGTGCGCCTTGTCGATCGTCCATGTAGTTTGAGCAAAAACACTTCCGGATATCAGAAGCGCTGCCAGCAGGATTTTCATTTTTTTCATAGGTATGCCTTTTAAGTACGTTTGTTTAATTTCGTAAATGTATAAAATATATGTTTAAACAATTAAATTGTTTTTTATAAATACCTGATAATCAGGTATAATAATTTTGGGACTTTAGAATTTAAGATAAAAATCGCGGGTAAGCGAGCAATATTCTTCCGAAGGTTCATTGCCGTTGCAGTAGAGGGTTATTCCGGACGTCCGGGCCGGCAGTGCTTCATACGAAAATTCAAGGAGGTACCGGAGGGGCTCCTTGTGTGGACGCGTGCGAAAGGAACACTCCCGGAGGCAATGCAGCGACCGCCTGCCGGCTTCTTCCCGGAATCCTATGGCCGCTAAGGGTGGCAATATCAGGCTTATACGTCCCGACGGACTCAGAAGCCGGCCTGCTGCCACAAGGATATCGCGGTGATCCATTGTGACCACGTGACGCACCTGCTTTCGCTTTTCATTTGGCGGCTTCAGCGCGTTAACGAAATAGGGTGGATTGGAGACGAGCAGGTCATATTTGATTTTGGGATTGAATTCCTGGATGGCGTTGTGAAAGATCCTGAGCCGGTTACTCCAGGGTGACAGCTCAAAATTCTCCTTTGCCTGTTCGGCATCGTCCGACACCTCAATTCCGTCGATGAGGACATCCTCGTCAGTTCGTTGGGCCATCATCAGTGCGATCAACCCGGATCCGGTTCCAATATCCAGGATCCTTCGGGCGCCAGTCACCGAAGTCCATGCTCCAAGAAGCACTCCGTCGGTTCCCACCTTCATGGCCACGCGGTCATGACGCACTGAGAATTTTTTAAATGTCATCATAGGTTCATGCGCCTGCCTGCCTGCCACGCGCTGGCCTTTTGGGGGGCAGGCAGGTTGGAGTTGTTGGAGTGGGACCCCTATACCTCATACCTTATCCCCTTATACCTTATACCTTATACCTTATACCCTTATACCTTATACCTTATACCCTTATACCTTATACCTTATACCCTTATACCTTATACCCCAGCCCCCCTCCCTTCTTAACCTGGTTCAACGATTTTCACCCCGTTCTGGCCGTAGGTTTGTATCGATAATCAAAAAAAGAAATAACAATGGAAACAAAAACCGCAGTAAAAACAAAATGGAATCTGGATCCGTCGCACAGCGAATTGGGATTCAAAGTGAGGCACATGATGATCACGAATGTACCGGGAACGTTTAGAAAGTTTGATGCAAAAGTGGAAACGTATGGCGACGACTTCACTTCTGCAACAATCGATTTCACAGCCGATGCAGATTCCATCACAACGGGAAACGAGGATCGCGACAAGCACCTGAAGTCAGCCGACTTTTTTGATGCCGCCAGGTTTCCGGCGCTCAAGTTTGCTTCCACGAAGTTGGAAAAGAAAGACGATGAGAATTACGTCCTGCACGGTGACCTTACCATAACGGGTGTGACAAGACCGGTAAAACTGGATGTGGAGTTTGGCGGAACGGGCAAGGATCCCTGGGGCAATGAAAGGGCAGGGTTTACACTTACCGGCAAGATCAGCCGGACCGACTTCAACCTCAACTGGAATGCCGCATTGGAAACGGGGGGCGTTCTGGTAGGTGAAGATGTAAAAATTGTTGCTGAGATTGAACTTATAAGGCAGGCCTGACGCTGCAATAACGTTTCGTCAACCTGTTATAATGAAGAAAAAAAACTGTCAAAAATCATGAGAGGAATATCAATAATTTCGTCACTTGTCGTATGATCAGTTGGGGATACGTTGCCCAATATCTACCGGAGAAAGCGCCCCCGGACTGACCCTCCGTGGGCAGGCAGGCTGAAGGTTGATGTGTCCCGGGTCATCACCGGAAATTCATTTTTTACATGAGTACATCCAAGCAAAAAATTGAAGGCAGCCCGACAGGCGCCAATGGCAGACAACCTGCCGGAGGAGAAGACAAGGGCTGGAAGTTGCCTCCCATGAAGATATGGTTCTGGTTGCTTGGTATCCTTGCGCTGAACTATTTTATTGGAACGTTTCTGTACCCGGATCCGGCGGCGCCTGCGATCGTTTCATACAACCTCTTTAAGGATGAGGTGTCAAAAGGCAACGTGAAAGAAATATACAGCAAGGGTTCATCGATCACCGGGACGTTCGATGCACCGGTTGTTGTCCCTCCGGTCAGCGAGGAACCCGACAGCGACAGCGTCAAGGTCGATCGCATTGACGCTGAAACATTCGCCACCGAGTTGCCCTTGTTCATCGATTCGGGACTGGAAAAATTGCTGATTGACAACAATGTGATTATTCGCGCGCAACCCCTTCAGGAGGAAATGAATCCGGTAATTTCCTTTCTCGTTCGCTTTGGTCCGGCCCTGCTGATCATCTTGTTTTATGTCTGGATATTCCGTGCTGCCAGGAAAGGAGGCGGCATGGGCATGGGCGGCATGATGGGCATGGGGAGCAGCCGTGCCAGGCGTTTCGATAAAGAGACGTCGGCTAAGGTCACATTCGACGATGTTGCGGGCATCGATGAAGCAGAGAATGAACTGGTGGAGATCGTGGATTTTCTGAGGAACCCCAAAAAGTATACCCGCCTCGGCGGCGCGGCGCCAAAGGGCGTACTGCTGGTCGGAGCGCCGGGCACCGGCAAGACCTTACTGGCCCGCGCGGTTGCCGGCGAAGCCGGCGTACCGTTCTTTTCAATGAGTGCATCTGAATTTATTGAAATGATTGTGGGAGTTGGTGCAGCGAGGGTACGCGATCTCTTCAAGCAGGCGCGCGAGCATGCGCCGGCAATCATATTCATCGATGAACTCGACGCCATAGGGCGCGCACGGGGAACCACCGCGCTCGGTGGGTCAAGCGAACAGGAGCAGACCCTTAACCAGATCCTCACCGAGATGGATGGCTTCTCCAGCCGCGAAGGTGTTATTGTGCTGGCGGCAACTAACCAACCGGATGTGCTGGACAAGGCGCTGCTCAGGCCCGGCCGCTTTGACCGCCGTGTCGTGGTAAACCTTCCTGACCGGCACGGGCGCGAAGCGATCCTTAAGGTTCACACCCGCAATGTTCCGCTTGGTGAGGATGTTGATCTTATGAATGTGGCTGCGTCAACACCGGGGTTGTCCGGCGCCGATCTCAGAAACCTGGTGAACGAGGCGGCGCTGCTGGCCGCACGGAGGGAGAAAGAAGTTGTCCGTCAGTCGGATTTCATGGATGCATTGGAGAAAATTGTGCTGGGTCCGGAACGGCCGTTGCTGCTGAGTCCCGAGGACCGGGAACGGATCGCTTACCACGAAGGGGGTCATACGATACTTGGATTGGTGGTGCCTGGCGCGGACCCGGTGAACCGGGTGAGCATCGTACCCCGTGGTATGGCCCTGGGTGTTACATACCAGCGTCCGGATAGCGACCGGTACAACTACACGGAGGAGTATCTGCGTGCAAGGATCATCGGCATCCTTGGGGGCCGGTCGGCCGAAGAAGTCGTCTATGGCACCAGGACTACCGGTGCAGAAAATGACATCGAGCAGGCCACCAACCTGGCCAGGGGTATGGTGACACAATGGGGAATGAGTGAAAAACTGGGCATGATACAACTTGCGCCGAAAACGAATCCTTTCCTGGGCACGGCAGGAAGTTATGGAACGAAGCCATTCAGCGAGTATACCGCACGGGTGATCGATGAAGAAGTGTTGAGGATCATAAACGAATGTCACGACGAGGCAAGGCGATTGCTGCGCGGGCACCGAAAGGAACTCGACGCGCTGGCCAATGCGCTGCTGAGCAAGGAGACCCTTAATGAAGCAGAAATTCTGAAGGTTACGGGACTGCCTGCCGCACAGCCACTAGAAATGAAAAAAGTGCCGGTAAGGGGATAAAAGAATTAGGTATCTTTGGCAATTTGCCGATTGTGACCATTGTAACTTACACCGGGACATGACCTCCTATGACGAAATCTTCGAGAACAACAGACGCTGGATAGAACAGAAGAAGGGAACGGACAGCGATTTTTTTCAACGACTTGCCAGCGATCAGAATCCGGATTACCTGTATATCGGCTGCAGCGACAGCCGGGTATCCGCGGAAGAGATGATGGGGCTTGGCCCCGGCGAAGTATTTGTGCACCGCAATGTCGCCAACCTGGTGACCAGCATTGACCTCAATGTCATGGCAGTGATCAACTATGCGATAAGGCACCTGCGGGTCAGGCACGTAATCGTTTGTGGCCATTATAACTGTGGTGGGGTGAGGGCAGCAATGATCCCAAGGGACCTGGGCATATTGAATCCCTGGTTGCGCAACATACGCGACATATACAGGTTTCACCAGGCGGAGTTGGATGCCATTGAAGAGGAGAACAAAAGGTACGACCGGTTGGTGGAACTGAACGTAGAAGAGCAATGCATCAATGTGATCAAAACAGCAGCGTTGCAGTTGAGTTACCAGGAGAGTGGGTTTCCCTCCGTACACGGATGGGTATTTGATATCAGGACGGGACGGATTGTTGATTTGAAAATAGACTTCGAACGCATTCTTGAAAACATACGGCATATCTATGATTTGACGAAAGGGTAGCTTTGCCGTGAGCCCCTGTAATGCCGATTTACACCATCATAATTTGAAAGTGCATTCCTTTATATTGACCTTATGGATGTATGGTACCGGCTCAGCGCTGAAGAAATCCTTAAGAAACTCGGGACATCCACATCGGGCCTGAAGAAAGACCGGATCCCCTCCCTCCGGGAAAAGTACGGACGAAACGTCCTCCGCGAGGCACCGCGCAAGAGTAAACTGGCCATCCTTCTGGGGCAGTTCAAAGATGTCATGATCCTTATCCTGATCGTGGCTGTCGTTGTTTCTTTTATTGTAGGCGAGGCTACAGATGCCTATGTGATCCTGGCCATCATCATCGGAAATGCGTGGATCGGCTACAACCAGGAAAACAACGCGGAGGAATCGGTAAGGATGCTGCAAAAAATGGCAGCGCAGTATGCTTTGGTGTTACGCGAAGACAACCCTTCAAAAGTTGAAGCCTCCGGGCTGGTGCCTGGCGATGTCATCCTCCTGGAAGCCGGCGACGTCGTACCGGCCGACGCAAGACTACTGGAAGTCAGCGCATTCAAGACTGAGGAGGCGGCGCTTACAGGAGAAAGTCATTCGGTGACAAAAAGTGCCGATACGATGTCGGGTAACGATTTGCTTCCCGGCGATCAGAATAACATGGTTTTTAAGGGGACCATCGTAAGCAACGGGTCAGCAAAGGCGGTGGTTACATCCACAGGTATGAATACGGAAATTGGCAAGATAGCCGACCTGATGGATTTCGAAGACCAAAAGACACCGCTCCAGAAACGGCTGGCCGTGTTCAGCAAGCAACTTTCTGTGGTGGTAATCGTGATCTGCCTGATCGTTTTTGGCTTCGGAATCTTCCGCGGTGAATCGCCATTCCTCATGTTCCTTACAGCGCTGTCTCTCGCTGTAGCTGCCCTGCCTGAAGCGCTTCCGGCGGTTATCACTATCGCACTCGCCCAGGGCGCACGGAGGATGGTGAAACAAAATGCGCTGATGAGAAGACTCCCCGCCGTCGAAACACTGGGATCCGTTACTTATATCTGCAGCGACAAGACGGGAACGCTCACCCAAAATGTCATGACGGTGGAAAAGATCATGTCCGCTCCCGGACTTGAAGACTTGCTGGGTCACGCCATGATGCTCAACAATGAGGTACGGTTTTCAGAGAACGAGGAGGTGCTCGGCGACTCAACAGAGACCGCGATGGTGAGCTATGCCAGGCAGCAGGGCCATTCCAAATCCGATTCCGACACCAAATATCCCCTGAAAGCCAAGCTTCCCTTCGATTCGGAACGAATGAGGATGACTACCCTTCATGCAGATCAGGACAAATGGATCCTCTTTGTAAAGGGAGCGCCGGCAAAGGTGGCGTCGAAGTTGTCAGAAAGAAACCAGGATGGGGTGCGCGGTTGGCTTGAGACCAACAGGGAATGGGCAGCGGATGGCCTACGGGTTCTGTTTTTTGCATACAGGACTTTCGATGAAAAACCCGATACGATAACACCGGCCCTTGAGAAGGATCTCGATTTTCTTGGAATGGTAGCCATGATCGACCCGCCCAGGGAGGAGGTCATCGAGGCTATTCGCGAATGCAGGACCGCGGGGATCAAAACAGTAATGATCACCGGCGACCAGTCTCTAACGGCCAATGCGATCGCAGAACGCCTCGGTATGGTGGAGGAAGGTTCACTAAGCACGAAAACGGGCGCCGACCTGGCTAAGATTCCCGAAGAAGAATTCGTGCAGAAAGTGGAGGACATTGCGGTATATGCGCGGGTGTCTCCCGAACAGAAGCTGAATATTGTGAAGGCACTGCAACACAACCACGAGTTTGTTGCCATGACCGGCGATGGTGTCAACGATGCACCTTCGCTGAAGCAGGCAGACATCGGCGTAGCTATGGGCATTACGGGCACGGATGTGTCGAAAGAAGCCGCCGATATGATCCTCCTCGACGATAACTTTGCCACCATTGTCAAAGCAGTTAAGGAAGGAAGAAGGATTTATGAGAACATTAAAAAGTTTATCCTGTATGTGCTCTCATGCAACCTGGCGGAAGTACTGACAATATTCTTCGCACCCATTGTGGGTTTGTCTATACCCCTGCTTCCTATTCACATTCTCTGGATCAACCTGGTAACGGACGGGCTTCCGGGTATTACCCTCACGGCAGAGCCGGCAGAAGACGACATCATGAAGCGACCGCCGCGACCCCCCGGCGAGAATTTGTTTGCCGGTGGAATGATCCCCCAAATACTATCTACCGGTATAATCATGGCCTCTGCCGTACTCCTTACCCAATATTGGGTAGCCAATGAAGGTTATGACGTGCGAACACAACAGACCACCGTCTTCACGTTGTTGTGTTTTGTTCAGTTGGGTAATGCACTCTCCGTGCGGTCGGTACATCGTCCCATTGTCAATCCCGGAATTTTTTCCAATTGGGCAATGTGGGGTGCCTTAATGTTGTCGGTCGGTCTGCAACTCCTTATTATATATTCCCCCTTCCTGCATCCCATCTTCAAAACCACTACCCTCGGCTGGAACATCATGCGGATGATCCTCATGGTGGCTGCAGGGTGTGTTGTCCTGATCGAGCTGGTAAAGCTGTTTCGGAAGAAGAATTTTAGCAGGGCCTGAGGGGGAGACCGGGATAGGGGAATGCGATTATTGCGATCCGAATGAACGTTCAGTCGACCGTTGATGTTGGACCCTATATAATTATGGAGGAGATATCCGAAAAGAAACGGTTGATCTTTGAAAGCGCCCTTGACCTGATCAGGGAACGGGGGTTTCATGGTGCCCCCATGAGTCTTGTTGCCGGGAATGCCGGTGTTGCAGCAGGAACCATTTATCACTATTTCAAGGGAAAAGATGATCTGATACGCGAACTGTATGCGTATAACAGGGAGCGTGTGATCGCAATCGTTGACAAGGCTGCGGGAACCGGCACGACCCGGAAGGAACGCTTCTTCAACATCTGGAACCAACTGTATGAATTCTATAATCAAAATGACAATGTCCTTATTTTCTTTGAACAGTTCCTGAACTCTCCATATAATGCGGACAAGTCCCCCAACCACCTTCGCGGCACCCTTTACAGCTTTTTCCAGGAAGGGATGGAGGCCGGCGAAATAAGGCAGGTCAAACCGGAGCTGTTGATTGTGCTTACTTTCGGGAGTGTCAATTCAGCAGCAAAACTGAACCTGTTTAGTCAGGTTCCGTTGGACCAATCAGACCTGCGCGATGCTGTGGAAATACTTTGGCAAGGCATTGCCACAGGTTAACATCCTTCGGTCGCCCTGATAAATCAGAATAAAATCAAGTGAATACATACCCGATAATCATACCACACAGCCAGATGAAAATACCAAACCATCCCGGTCTCATACTAAGCCTTCTCCTGCTGGTTTCGTGTCAGGATAAACAGGATGCACAGCAAGCTTCCGGGCCCGCACCCTATCCGGTTGTAGAGGTGCCGCTCAGAACAGTAACAGGGTACACTTCCTACCCTGCCAGTCTCGAGGGCATTGTAAGCAGTGACGTGAGGACAAAGGTCTCGGGGTATATTACCGATGTGCTGGTGGATGAAGGTCAGGCCGTACGTAAGGGCCAGCCACTTTTCAAACTTGAAACACAGACGTTGATCCAGGATGCAGGCGCAGCCCGCGCAAATATGAACGCAGCACAGGTTGAAGTGGATAAACTCAAACCGCTGGTGGAAAAAGGTATCGTAG
>DATBVZ010000064.1:0-2453 GCA_036515095.1 Cyclobacteriaceae bacterium
CCCTTGCGAAGGCAGGTCATCGAGCCTTTTTGCGGTAAAAATCCGAAGCCCGGAACCTCATCAATTTCAATAAATCCAAATCGTCGGCCTGATCGATGAACGATCCGGCTCTTTAATCGTTCAAAGAAGTATGGTTGGTGCTGTAAAAAGGCTATTTTTCGGACAACAATCCATCAAGAAACAATTAACCCGTACTATGAATGCGATAGACTTTGGATCGGAATTTTTGAGCGAATTGCAGGCGGAGGCCAACGCAACCCGTAAGTGTTTGGAAAGAGTCCCGGAGGGCTTGTTTGACTGGAAGCCCCACGAAAAGTCCATGACAATGGGTTACCTGGCATTGCTGGTAGCTGAGATTCCGAAGTGGATAACCCATATGATCGAAAAGTCGGAGATCGATTTTGCCACCTTTGAACATTTCAAAGCAAAAACTACTTCCGAACTGGTCAGCCACTTCGACGAGAATGTGAAAGGAGCAATAACTGCCCTTGACAACGTCACCAATGAAGAGCTTGACAAGCCCTTTTATCTCAAGAACAACGGCCAGGTCGTGTTCACGTCACCCAAGAAGGATAACATCGGTTCGTCCATCAATCACCTCGTTCACCACCGCGGTCAGCTAACCGTGTACCTTCGTCTCAATGACCTACCAGTCCCCTCGATTTATGGTCCTTCAGCAGATGACAGGGGGTTTTGAATGTGTTTATGTATTTATGTGTTTAGGTGTTTATGTTGGTGTTGCTGGGCCACTCCATCCAGGCTCCAGGTGCCGGGGCCGGTGAAGAAGAACAGCAAACCAAGAAGGGCAAACATGAACGGATGCTGGTCTTCATACCAGAACCTTCCGTTCCCGACAAAAAACGTGATATAGCAAAACGTTCCGATCATGAGGATGGCCGCCAGCCGGGTAAACAATCCCAGTGTAAGAAAGACCCCTGCAATAAACTCGGCTGACTTTCCCGCATACACGAGGAATTTTGCGGACGGACTCCTGAACGTGTCCCACTCCAGGTAGGTGGCCATTATTTCCGGACGGAAGACCTCGTGTCCGTGATAAACCAGCAGGAGACCAACCATGATCCTGACGATTGCCAGACCCTGATGTGCCCGGATAGGCGCAGATGACAAGAAATTGTTCATGGTAAATTTCAGTGTTTACGTTTCGCTTTTGCCTGCTTCAGCACGTGGCTACATCTCCACCACAATCTTGCCTACCCTGTTTGTGGCCCCGATGTCATTGAAGGCCGTGATGATCTTGCTGAAGGGTCGGATCGAATCGATCTGTGGGAGGATCTTGTGCTTGCCGACAAACTGCAGCATAAGTACGAACTCTTCGTCGTTACCCATAGTGGAACCGATGAGCGATAGTTGCCGCCAGAACATGCGGTAAAGATCAAGCCCGGAGGGCAATCCCGCAGAAGCGCCGTAGAAGACCAGCCTGCCTGAAGGCTTCAGTATCTTTATGAATGCGTTGACCTGTTCACCTCCCGCGCTGTCCAGGATCAGATCAAAACCTCCCCGGGTCTTCCACAGGTCTTTAAAGGTGTTCTCCCGCTTGTAGTTGTAACCTCCTTTTGCACCCAACTTTAAGGCCTTCTGCAGTTTGGTCTCGCTACTGGTATTCACATAAACGTTTGCACCGGCGGCCATGGCAAATTGAAAGGCAAGTTGCGCCACGCCGCCACCAAATCCGGAGATCAGCACATTCTGTCCTGATCGCAGGCCTCCTTTCCTGAAGAGTGCGCGGTATGACGTGAGTCCACCCAGTGGCAAGGCCGCCGCCTGCCGGTGGTCGAGGTGTGAGGGCTTGTGCTGCAACCGGTCGACACCCACGGCAATGTACTCGGCGAAGGTACCGTTCTCCGGCATCCCCAGAATGGTATAGTTGCGCGACTGTACTTCCGGATCCTGGCCCCAGTTCACGTTTGGGTTGATGACGACCTCCTGTCCCACCCAGGGTTGGTTGACCTCGTCGAAAACTTCCTCAACGACACCGCATCCGTCCGATCCCAGAATGGCGCCGAACCGGATGTGAGGGTACTTCCCTTCCAATATCCACTGGTCGCGGCGGTTCAGGGTAACGGATTGCAACCTGACCAGCACCTTTCCGGCCGCCAATACCGGCTTCGGCATTTCGATGATCTCTATTCTTCCCGGTGCAGTAAGTACAAGCGCTTTCATTCTACATTTTCTGTTGCTCAAAATAAGAATAAATAAGCACTGTTGTGTTTGCACGCGCGCAGCTTGGATGTGTATGCACTATTTTTCATCAGAAAGGCAACAGCTCAAGCCTCAGGATCAGAATGGCGTACCGTCGGGGTCGCCGGGATAGGGCGGCGGTTCCAATGAAGAATCGGGTGGCGGCGGGGTGTTGACCCGGCTGCCCAGCTTGATCATTCCGCTGAAGGGGTTGTCGCCCGCGGCGGGTTCATCGAAGTCGGCAAACTTGGTGT
>DATBVZ010000065.1:0-3530 GCA_036515095.1 Cyclobacteriaceae bacterium
TGGCAGCAACCGCTGTCAGGGAGCAATCGCAACCAATTCCTTCCTCAATACTGGAACGATCCTGAAGCAGCAGATTATCCGCCCTCCAATAACTTTGACCGCAGTGCAGATGTCCTGGTTAGGGCATCGTACCTGCTCGGCGCCGGCCGGAAATTAACATTCAGCGGCGGACTCCTGGCTATTTACCACCTTTCCGAAGACACCTACGTGGACCCCGGCATTACCAATGACCCGATTTCCATAACGGGGTCAAGGGGACTTACCCTCAACGCCACACTTACGGGCAATTGGAACATAGCCGCGAATTTCGCCATTGGATTTTCGGCGGGCGCCCCGCTTATTTTCCGTGATGTCCGGCCGGACGGCTTAACAAGAAGCATTGTATTTGCCCCCGAAGTTACGTGGCGTTTCTGAGACTCAGGTTTTTTCAGTACCTCACGGCAAAATGAGGTGGTTCAATTCCGAGAACGGCCGCACTCCTCCAACACTGTAAGCAAACAGTCTGTCATCGGGAAAAGCCTCAATAACCCTCCGTGTCACCCGGCGGTGCCCCTGCCAATGCTCAAGGAGCGCATCCGTTGTGATGAATGTTGCCTGTTCGGTCAGCTCGTTTGATTGAAGAACGTTGTTTTCCATACCTTTAGATTTTGCTGGTTCAAAAATGTTATAGATAAAAACCGGGTGGTGTGACAGCCTTGTGTCAGGAGGGTCCGGGATCGGGTATTTATTTTCGATTGGATATAAGCAAGATCCGGGTTTATTGACGATTCCGGGCCGTATACTTTTGTTGTATAAAAACAACATGACTATGGAAACGCAGCAAGAACTCAATTTTAGGCGCATATCGGCGGCTATCGACTATTACAGACTTAATTTCAAGCGGCAGCCGTCATTGGAGGAGGCTGCCGATCACGTCCACATAAGTCCGTTTCATTTTCAGCGGATGTTCCGGGAGTGGGCGGGGGTGACTCCCAAGCAGTTCCTGCAATACCTCAGCCTTGAGCATGCCAAGAGGATACTCAAAGGCAGGCAGGCAAGCTTGTTTGAAACCGCTTTGGATACAGGCCTCTCGGGGACAGGGAGGCTTCATGACCTCTTTGTAAAGATCGAAGGAATGACGCCCGGCGAATACAAGAACGGCGGTGAGCAGCTGGAGATTAATTACAGCTTTGCGGAAAGTCCCTTTGGAACCATCATCGTTGCCTCCACCACCAAGGGGGTATGCTACATGGCATTTGCTGACGAAGGACATGTCGAAGCCTTGCGTATGCTGGTAAGCAAATTCCCCAATGCAACCATTACCCAGTTTACCGACAAGATGCAACAGGACGCGCTGTTTGTTTTTGCTCAGGACTGGAGCAAACTGGATCAGATAAAGCTGCATCTCAGGGGAACAGCCTTTCAACTCAGAGTATGGGAAACGTTGTTGAAAATTCCGATGGGCGAGCTGACCACGTATTCCGGACTTGCGGAAAAGTTAAACAAACCACAGGCTTCGCGCGCGGTGGGTAAAGCGATAGGAAGTAACCCCGTGGCCTTCCTGATCCCCTGTCACAGGGTGATCCGCGCGACCGGTGTAATCGGTGAATACCATTGGGGAAGCACCAGAAAAACCGCGATGATTGGCTGGGAAGCGGCCAAAATTCAGGCCCCATCCGGTAGTTAACCGGATCGGGTCTATTTTCAGACTCCCGTGGCGGTAAGTACCAGGGTCCTCTTTCCGCCCCGGTCGCGGTGTTCACACAGGTAAATGCCCTGCCAGGTGCCCAGATTCAACCGGCCTTCGGTAATGGGTACAAGTACCGAACATCCCAGTAACGATGCTTTCAGGTGCGCCGGCATATCATCGGAACCTTCCGTATCATGCATGTAGTGGGGTTCGTTTTCGGGAACCAGTTTATTGAAAGTGCTTTCAAAGTCTCTCCGTACCGTAGGGTCTGCATTTTCATTGACCGTAAGACTGGCAGAGGTGTGCTTGATGAAAACATGCAATTGGCCTGTCCTGATCTCGCGCATCTCAGGCAATGACCTTTCCACGATAGAGGTTATGATATGGAACCCGCGGGAATAGGCGGGCAGATCTATTTCTTTTTGATAGAATTTCATCGGTTATCCCCAGGCTGTTGCTCACGTAACCAGGAGCAAGACTATCCCGCCCGCCGCCAGCAAGGCCGATGATAACAGAAGGAGTCTCAGCAGTTTAAAATTTCCCTTTCTGCGTAGTTGAATCCCCAATAGCATAGCGTATAATTTAAGTCTTCAGGTTGTTTACTTATTTCACGATTGAATCATTCGTTGTCTCCGCATATTCAGCCAGGTAGCCTTCAAGTTCGCGAATGTTTTTGGTATACCGGTTTCTGATAATGTACAGAATGACACCCAACAGCAAAATTCCGGCGGGCACGGCGATTCGCACACCGATGTCGTCGAGGTCAGTAAACGCCTTTCCGTGATAAACGAATCTCGAAACCAGCGGTCCGCCGGTAAAAACAAGCACGACAAATCCCATCTCAATCCGAAGGTTTCTCCGCAACATCCGCAGCATCTGCGAAAGTCTGTCCTTGATTTCATTACTTGGATTCAGGTTGTTGACAGAAACCAGTTTCAGCCAGTAGAAGAACACGACCAGGATATAAAGCAGCATCCCCTTTACAAAACCGCTGGTAGATCCGGGATAGGTGAAATCATCGCTGATGACGGGATGAATGATCGTGTACAGCAGTACCGAAATAAGCAGGCAACTGATGATCATCTCATACCGCTTTCTGATCCGTGTGAGCAGATCTGTCGTCTTGTTGTGCAGCATGGACTGAAGTTGATCCATATCTTTTCTTCGTATTTCGATTTCAGAAGCCGTCTCTTTTTTCCAGCCGGCTTTTAAGTCGTCAAGCTCCATAATTCAAGGGTTGAGCATTGTCTTTAGTTTATTTTTGATCCGGTTGATCTTCACACCTATATTTGATTCCGATATTCCCATGATCTCTGCCATTTCGCGGTAACTCATTTCATCGAGGTAGAGTATTACAAGAGCCCGGTCGAATTTATTCAGTGAGTCGATGGCCCGCTGCAACTGACTTGCATACTCGACATCGAGCCGCTTTGGATCGATCACCGGGGTGTTGTCAAGGGCCTTTGTCATCCGGTGTTGGTCAGGTCGTCGCTTAATTTTGCGTAGGCGCGTGATAGCGGTATTCAGCGCTACCCGGTACATCCACGTGCTCACCTTGGACAATCCGTTAAATCCCGGATACGATTTCCAAAGTTGCAACACGATCTCCTGAAACAGGTCTTCCGAATCCGCCGGATCCGAACCGTACATCCGGCATACTTTGACGATGATGCCCTGATGGTCATTGATATGCCGCAGAAAAGCCTTTTCCAAACGAATCGAACCGGTTTACAGGATTAGTCTTTAAAGCTATTGAATTCTTACAGCCGGATTCTCCGACATTCCGCTCATGATTGCAAAGACAGGTAATTGAAGTCGGACATGAATATCGCTGGTCCATTAAGAAGAGTGACGGTCCAGG
>DATBVZ010000066.1:0-6020 GCA_036515095.1 Cyclobacteriaceae bacterium
CCGCCTGTGACAACAGCTCCTGCAGCACCCGCCGTAAGAGCCTGAACAAATCTTCTGCGTTGCATGATTGCGATCAATTTCAGACTAAGGAATCAATAAGAAAAACCGTTGAATACATAAACTGAATCAAATATAGACAACCCGGGACTATTTGTTTTCATTCTGTCAGCTCGGGTGTACGACAGTTTCGTACGATTTCTTTCCCGCCCACCCTCGCCCTCTGACTCCCTGAAGGGAGAACCCCAGCGCGCGGGCACCCTTTAGGGACGGGGCGTGCGTAGGTTTGCAAGAGTGTCGTACACCCGTCCGCTCCTGGTTGGGGCTGAAATAGTCTATCTGAAGTATTTCTCCCTGTTCTTTAAGAAATCAAAAACCTGGCGGTGATATTGGCTGAAATCCGGATTAGGGATACCATTTTGTGGTATGGCATCAGTGCCGTATCCCGTTTGGAACATGTCGTGATGATAGATTACATGGCCTCCTGCCCTCAGCACATTGTACATATGGATGATATGGTCAACCGGAGACGTCTCAACTTTTGGACCACCAAAGTCGGGCGTGCCTCTTCTGGCCGGTTCGTCATCCACTACCGGCTTAGCATACTTTGCCACCAGGAAGGCAATTTCCTTCGGCGCCAGGTTCCAGTGCCGGTAGTCGTCGCGGGATGTATGGGGAGAAAGAAAGTCGAGAAGCCTGTTTTCCTCAGGGCTGCCCAGCACCCCGCCATAGCCGGGAGAATTTGTCACCAACCGATCCGGATCTATACTCTTGATGGCTTTGTAATATTCGATTACGCGGTAATCGAATTCATTCCAGATTTGAAAGATAAGGTTCCGATAAGACCGTAGTTCCGACGTGAGTTCCTTCACGGCCCTGTCTGAGGCCTCATCGGATAGCCTGATGTTGTCCTCCCAGCTTTCCCGCTGAAAGAGCACAAAGAGAACGATCATATCCAACGCCTCCGCATCCCTTGCAATGGCTTTCAGCGTTTCAAGGTGTTTTTTATGGAGTTCCCCATCATTGGTATAGAGTGTACAAGAGGGACAAGTATCGATAAATCCGCGCTTATTGTCCCATTGCCCCCAGATCCGCAAAACTGTTATGCCATTGGATCTCAGCTTTTCAAGCCAGTATTTGCGTGCCTTTGTTGTTTCATTAAACGCCGGATTATAGATGGCATTGAAAAAGCTGATCCCGCAATAATTGAACGCTTTGCCGTTCCGGTTGAATTTCAACCCATCAATTGAAATATCGTTGGTTTGTGCGATCCCGCTATTAAGTCCGGATAGCAGGGTAACGCATAAAAGATACCTCTTCATGGGCTTGCGATCATAATTGAAGTAAGTAATGGAACAATCGCTGCTGAAGGCACAACGCAGGAGGAGCACCGGATATCCGCTCCGGCTAACATAGTCAATGAGTCAATGCCGTGCAGCATTTGAATATGCCTTTTATGCAAGTTATCATACTCCCCGGAAAGAGCAATCCAAACCACACGTTGTAGAGATAAATACTCGTCATATCCTTCTATTCCGGCTTTTCGTGCAGCAACCGCATCTGGCACACGATTTACAACTGTACCCACGAACAAAACCATTTATAGTTATGGGAAATATCTTATATATCGTAGCCGTGGTGCTCGTAATCGCCTGGCTTATCGGCTTCCTGGGTTACTCGGCAGGTGGGTTGATCCACATTCTTCTTGTCCTGGCGGTGATCTCTATTCTGGTGAGCATAATCCGGGGTAGAAGCGTCTAACGATCCGTGCGCGCAGCAGAAGAATGATCGTCATTCCGGAGTGCGGGGATAGAATGATGATCGTTCTTTTTTGATTATCTTGAAGCTATGAGCAATACGGTCGACCCTACCCCTTTCTACAAGAAACTTGCGTTTAACCTGCTAAGTTTGTTTGTTGTGGGAGCGATCCTCTACATCGGACAGGGCATTCTGGTGCCCCTTTTCTTCTCCGTATTGCTGGCCGCTTTACTGCTTCCGATAGTTCAGCTCCTGGAGCAAAAAAAATTCAACAGGGTTCTGTCAATCCTGCTTTCACTGTTCTGCTCGATCGTTGTCATTGTGGGTGTGATCTACTTTCTGTCCAGCCAGATGGCCAACTTCTTTCGGGACATCGATATCATAAAGGAACGACTTAACGAGGTTTTCAATTCAGCGCAGCGCTGGGTAGGCGAAAAATTCAATATCGCCGTGCGCACGCAGGACGAATACATCCAGGATACGACCGAGAAGGTCCGGGCCGGCGAAATTGTAGGGAAAACATTCATTTCGTTGACGACTTTCCTATCGTACATCGTTCTCGTCCCCGTTTACACGTTCCTGCTCCTTTATTATAAGGATCTGATCAAGCAATTCATGATTCATGTTTTCAGGAACGATAACGAAGACAAAATACGCGAGGTTTTGCATGAATCCCGCCTTGTTTCTCAAAGCTTTATCACAGGCTTGCTGATCGAAGTAGTGATCGTTTTTGCCCTGAATTCTGTCGGCTTCCTTATTCTGGGAATTAAATACGCACTATTCCTTGCTTTGCTGGCTGCATTGCTCAACCTGGTGCCATACATCGGGATGATCACAGCCAATGTGATCAGCATGCTGATCACATTGGTCTCATCGGAAAATGTTTCCGACATCCTCTGGGTGGGAGCGATCCTCGCGCTGGTGCAGTTTATAGATAACAACTTCCTTATGCCCTTCATCGTCGGATCAAAAGTACGGATCAATGCACTGGCTACTCTGATAGGCGTACTTGTGGGTGGAGCTCTCTGTGGGATCCCCGGTATGTTCCTCGCCATTCCCGGAATTGCTGTGCTCAAAGTGATCTTCGACCGCGTAGAAGGACTAAAACCATACGGTATCCTTGTAGGCGATAACGTTACCACACCCACCATGAGCTTCCGGCGCCTGCGGAGAAAAAGTTAACCGATCAGGTTTAGAAGCATTTACGAATTCTTTTCTGGAAAAAGCACGGGGATCTATCCCGGCAGGCAACTATTGACGTTTTTCATAATATTTCACCGTTGTCCGGGAATACTCCGCACATAGCCTCATACCGCTCTTGGTATTCCTTATGATCTCCAACCGCACGCCCTTTGATTCTAAAGGGGGCCACCGCACGATAGTCTACAAGGTGAGATCGTGTTCAATTAAGGTCGTAATGCGCGATGGGCCTTTTAGTTATATCCGGTGCTGCCAGGTACTACACCGGACAATCTCATAACTGATAATGCGTTGAGGGTCCGAAAGGAAAGGGGTATTTACGCTGAAGCCTGTTGCCAGGTTGCCAAAATTCATCCACTGGTTTTCTGATTGTTACTCCACTACCGAAAATTTGTACACGGTCGTGGACGTGTACGTTTCTCCGGGTTTCAGGACTACTGACGGGAACGAAGGTTTATTGGGTGAGTCGGGGAAATGCTGCGTCTCCAGGCAAAGTGCAGCGCGCCTCCCGCATGGGCCATGCCTTGCAACGACGGACGAATTGAGAAAATTTCCCGAATAGAATTGAATCCCTGGTTCCGTTGTGAGCACATCCATTTTCCGGCCGCTCCCGGATTCCGTCAGTGTGGCAACCCGCCGCAAGGAGCCGTCATGATTGCGAATTACCCAGCAATGGTCATAACCCCCGCCCATTTTCAATTGTACATTGTCGTCTTCGATCCTTTGGCCGATAACCGCCGGTGTATTGAAATCAAAGGGTGTTCCTGAAACAGGCTGAAGCTTACCGGTGGGGATTAACCTTTGATCTACCGGAAGGAAACTATCTGCGCTGATCTGCAACGTATGATCAAGGATCGTGTTCCGTGAAGGATCGCCTGTAAGGTTAAAGTACGTGTGATTCGTCAGGTTTACCACCGTCGCTTTATCCGTTGCCGCCTTGTAGTCAATTCTGATTTCATTGTCATCGGTAAGGGCATACTGAACTTCCGCGCTAAGGTTGCCGGGAAAACCCTGTTCGCCATCGGGGCTGTGATACGTCAGCTTCAGCAAGGAGGAGTCATCGGCCACGGCGATATTCCAATAGACTTTATCAAAGCCTTTTGGACCGCCGTGAAGCTGATTTGTGCCATCGTTGGCGGGAAGCGTGTACTTCCGCCCCTCCAGCGTAAAACTCCCGTTCGAGATCCGGTTGCCGTACCTTCCGATGATCGCCCCGAAATAGGGATTGTTGCGAATGTAGGCTTCGAGTGAATCATAACCCAACGTAACTTCCTCCACCCTGCCCGACTTGTCCGGCACCCTGACCGATACAATAATGCCGCCATAGTTCATTACACTCATTTCCATGCCGTTCCTGTTGCGGAGGGTGTACAGCATTACCTTTTCTCCGGTTTCGGGCATGGTTCCGAATTCGGTTTGCGAAAGCCGGGTAAATGATGCGCTCTTATCATCCATCTGATTCTCCGATTTTGGTGAGCAAGCTGCCACTAAAAGCAGGAACGAAAAAATCAAGCAAAGTCTGTTCATAGGTAATTCGATTTGGGTTAAGCTTTTCCCTGTGAAGATCACTTTTCGATCCTCCCTTTAAGCAAAGTAAACGAGTGGGGGGGAAAACTATACGTGATTTTTTCTCCCCTGGACCTGATCTCCGGCTTTGCGCTTGCTTTCACTGTTTCTTTCCCAAAATCGTTCACGGCTTTTATATCAGGACCGTTCACTTCAAACACGGCAAATGACCCGCTGAAATTCCCTGTTTGCGGTAGGATATCCGTCGGTATTGCCTGGTCGCGGTGTCTGTTCAAAACACAAATCGTCACTTCGCCATCCTTGTATGTTGACGAGACATCAAGGTATGGAACGTCAGTCTGCGTGGTGCGCTTTTCGCCAAGTCCGATGAAAAACTCGTCCGTATCATATGTATCGCAATCCACAAATACGTCGAGCGATGTCCCGGAAACATGATTTGAAAACAACTGCAACGGATAGTAGATGGTTTGCCTGAACATACCTTCCTTGCTGGTAAAGATGGGCGCGATCACATTTACCAGTTGTGCCATGTTTGCCATTTTGACGACATCGGCATTACGCACGAAAGCGTTGAGAAAACCGGCAATCACCAGTGCGTCCTCCAGGTTATAGCGTTCCTCCAGCGCATGCTCGCCCCTTGCAAAATCACCTCCTCTTGCGCGGTACCAGACGTTGTATTCGTCCCAGGCAATATAGACAGGGTCCCTGTTGCCACGCCTGGCATTCTGCATTTCCCGGTCGATCATGCCTTTCACGATCCGGGTCCGTTGTTCAAGTACCCCTGGTGTTGCAAGGAAATTATAGTAGTTATTCCCGGGATTCCCCACATAAATATGCAACGCGATGTAGTCTATGACGTCGCGGAGTTCATGCAGGATGGTGCTGTTCCAGGCATCCGGATCGGCTTCGGGCCTGTAATTCGAGGATCCCGCGGCGATGAGCTTAATGGTGGGATCGGTCAGCCGCATCAGCTTGGCAGCCTCCCGCGCCTTCTTCGAATAATCTTCGGCATTGAGATGGCCCATCTGCCAGAAGCCATCCATCTCATTTCCCAGGCTCCAGTATTTGATACCGTGTGGGTCGGCATAGCCGTGCTTTCTGCGCAACTCAGCGTAATAAGGGCCTTCCTTTACATTGCAGTATTCCACCCAGCGTTGCGCCTCCTCGATCGTGCCCGTGCCCATATTTACGGCAAAATAGGGCTCGGTTCCTACCATCCTGGCAAAGTCAACAAACTCGTTGGTGCCAAAGGTGTTGGGTTCAAGCCGGTGCCAGGCCAGCTCCATACGCGGTACTCTGTCATCGGCAGGGCCAACTCCATCAAGCCAGTGGTAGTTGGATACAAAGTTTCCGCCAGGATAACGCGTTATCGATACGTTAAGGTCTTTTATTGCCTGAAGCACATCCTTGCGATAACCCTTTTCATCCGAAAGCGGAGAGCCGGGCTCGTATATTCCGCCATAGACACACCGCCCCAGGTGTTCCACAAAATTTCCGTAGATCATCGGACTCAGTTCGCCGATCGAGCGGTCAATGTC
>DATBVZ010000067.1:0-2900 GCA_036515095.1 Cyclobacteriaceae bacterium
TAAGGGGGTATAGGGTATAAGGGTGATGTGACTTGTCTCCCGGCAAAGTCAGGTTCTTCAATATTCAACCATTCAATTCTTCAACCTGCCTGCCACGCGCTGGCCTTCAGGAGGGCAGGCAGGTTCTTCGATCTTTACTCACTGCCAACATCAAAGACACTTCTCACCACATAGTTCCCAACCTTCTTCCCCTGAATCACGCCTTCTTCACACGCATCGCGGTAATGAATTCCACCGTATAGCCGCGAGATAGCTGCCTCCTCCGATGCTTCATAGAACGAGTTGAAGCGTCGCTCGGGAAGACCGAAATACAACTCCGTATCGTCGACAAAACTGAAATTGTCACCAAAGAAATGCGTAAGCACCACAGCAGCTGATGCAGATACCGCGCTGTGCCCGCTGGTGTATTCAGGAAATGGTGGAGTCTGCAACACCGGACGCCAGTCCGGGTCAATCAGCCTGTTGATCACCGTCTCCGGGCGGATCCGGTTGCTCTTATACTTTTCCTGCCAGCAACTGATGAACGCGTCGTGCAATGTCATTGCAACAGCAGTGTGAATAAAGATGGCGGAGTCCAGAGGAACACCTGCCTTCCTGCATGAAATACCGGTAATTCCCATCCAATGACCACCCGGAGAGATCTTCTTGAGTCCGATAGCCATATGACCCGAGAAGCTCACGGCAAAGGGATTGCAATCCCAAAAGTTCGCAATAAGCCTTTGCTCATCGTTCAACTCCTTCACGGTACGGTAGACTTCCATCACCTGCCCGTAAAACGCGCTGGTGCTGTCCATGCTGAATGAAGTTGGCGGCATGGGAGAAAACTGATCGGCCGACTCCATAAAAAAAGGCCTGATCGTCTCCCAGTCCGGTTCGACCGCAGCCATGTACACCGGCGGTGTCGGATACCAGTATCCCTCGCCCTTACGCGGAGTATATCCCGTAAAAGTGCTCAGTTTTCCGTAGCCATCCGTCTTTGCATAATCCAAAACCTGGTTTGCTATTTCAACCGCATACCGGATGTTCTGTGCTATCTCGCGATCGGATAACTTTTTGTTTTTGCCAAACTCATTAACAAGGTTCCGTTGATTCTCTCCGAGCATCTTTCCGGAAGGCATGATCCGTTTGCCCACTTCCAGCAGGGCATAGGTCGAACAGAAAGAAAGGTTGAAGGACCGCGGTTTCTTCAGAAATTTGAATTTTGGGTCCTGGCGAAAACGCGAAGTGATATCCGGCAGCTGATGCTCGGCCGTATACACCGTCATGTAGGCGCCAAGCATGGAGTATGCGTAAAACCGCGCTGCCCCCGGAGGATTAGTTCCGTCACGAAGCATCACCTCCGACAAATGGAACACATTATCCGCCAACCGCAGCAAATCTTCAGGATCCGATTTTGTCGATTGGGCACCTACCGGACCGGCCGCAAGGAACAGCACGACACACAAGCCAATACTACGTCCGTTACTTCTCATCAGTTTAGTTTATAAGTCTCTATGCCTACGTTATTGACACCGATCAGCAAATACGTGTCCCCTTTGATAGTAATCACCTGCAGCGATTTGGTGTCACCGGTTATACGCAGTCCTGAAGCGGCCTGGGATACGTACGAGAAATTGCCTTTACCGTCACCCTGAAACAGCTGACCAAAATTCGCATCGATCACCCCCATCCTGATCCGGATAGCGCTTTGATTGCCGCCCGCTATAAAATCCATATTTCCATCGTTGTTGTAATCGATCAACGACAGCGCGTGCACCGGCGAAAACTGAATCTCCGGCGGTAATTTGCGGGCAACAAATTTTCCGTTCCTGTTTTCCAGGAAGGTCGTCTCCAGGGTTGTCGCTTCCAGCGAATTCGCAGCCTTGAGATCTTGCTTCGAAAAAATGTCGCCAAGCTGAGCATTTGCGTACGAGGCGTAGTCGGTGTACTTCGGACGCATGCTTCGGATCTGATCCAGCAATTCGTCGCGACTGGCGAATGGATAAGCCTTTCCTTCGATGTAGTACGTCATTATCGGATCTACTGAACCGTTCTTGTCGAAGTCTTTGTATACCAGGGTGATCGGTTCGGATTCACCGGCCCGCAATTGCGAATTCAAACCCATGTTGCCCGCCAGGATATCCAGGTCGCCATCGTTGTCAAAATCATAAGCAACCATCCTGGACCAAAATCCCTTCAATGGCTTGTCAAAATAGCTGGCTGTGGCATGCTCGAATGCTTTTCCATTCTTATTAATAAAGACTTCGACCGGCATGAACTCACCAATAACAACCAGGTCCGGCCAGCTATCGCCGTTGACGTCGGCCCATAGGGCATCCGTCACCATGCCGATTTTCGACAGCCGCTCAGCCTTTGCGCCGGTGACAGCTGCGAATGTCCCATCGCCCTTATTTTCAAAGAGAAAGCTTTCGGGGGTAACAGGATACTGGCCTGGAATCACTCTGCCACCGACAAATACATCGATGTCACCGTCCTTGTCAAAGTCGGCCGCCGCCACGCAGGACTTGCTTACCAGCGCGGCCGGCAAGGCACCTTCCGCGCGGGTAAATTCTCCCTTGCCATTATTGATATACAGCCTGTCCTGCAGTGAAGGATCACGTTCCTTATAGTCGTTATAACCGCCGCTCGCAATGTAGAGATCCAAATCATTGTCGTTATCTGCATCGAAAAACCGGGCATCGGCATCGGTATATTGCTTGTTCCCGTTCGTCCTGAATTGCGGCGACTCGGTAAACGACCCGTCCGCCTGCTGGATATAAAGTTTACCCGGATTTTCCTGGGCTCCGCCGGCATAGATATCGTCCAGTCCATCGCCATTAACATCACCCGCAGCCATAACGGGACCGCAATTGGTAAGCATCGTAAGCAGCAGCGGCTGTCTTTTGAAATCGTTGAATCCA
>DATBVZ010000068.1:0-2916 GCA_036515095.1 Cyclobacteriaceae bacterium
TAGTTAATTATGTTCAACCAAAACAAGTAAAAAAATGGACAACTTAAATCTTAAGGGTAACTGGAATGTGATCAAAGGAAAACTGAAACAAAAATACGGAGACCTCACCGATGATGATCTTACGTATGTTGAAGGCAAGGAAGATGAGTTTTTCGGAAGGATCCAGAAGAAGCTCGGCAAGTCGAGGGAAGAGATCATGAGAGAAATCAAGGACATCTGATCGATTCCGCGTGGATACGAAGGAATTTTAGACCATTCCTGATCGTCATCCAAAAGAACCACACATTTTTTAAGAGTAGTCTTAAAGCCCTGGTAACGCCAGGGCTTTAATTTTTTGCTTCGTTGCATTTTTTGGATCAACCCGCATGCCGCACACTACGATCAACTGAATGAGCAGCAGGTAAATCTTCCGCGTGATAAGGCCACAAGCACAAGACGGGGCGCCGGTAAAAATTGGGAGGCTATTCCTTCCCGTCCAGGATGTTGTTGACGCTGTGACTCGATTTTATTCCCGTCGCCAGCGACTTCCACCAGTAATTGAAGATGGATCTTTTCTTATCGCGCGTAAACTGAATGGCTCCGTTCCGTTGCACAATTTTCACCTTATCCCTGGTGTTTTTCTTCGCAAACAGGACATTCAGAAAAAATGATTTGATCTTATTCACAACCGTCTTTGATTCCTTTTCTTTAAGCGCGTTCATTTCGAGATCCTCATACAGGAGCACCATGCTGCCGTTTGATTCGTCGTTGTTATAATCGAAATTGAATGACATGGAATTCATTTTACCGGACAATATCCTGACCATGACCAGGTTCTCCAGCGTAGGATTAAGCGTGGTAAGTTCAAAATTATCCAGCGTTCCTTCCACGTAGTAAAGGTTGCGGGGATTCATTGGGAAAGCGAATCGGGCAGTAAGCAAGCCCGACTGCATGAAACGTGCTTCAAGGTTAACATCTATAAATGTATTAACGGAGTCAGCCCGATTGTCAAGACGGCTGAACTGAGCATCTATATCCCGAAAGGAAACGCTTCCGCTGGCCTCTCCAACTTCCGGAAATTCTTCATAGACAACGTCGGTATTTTTCACCGTCAGCGATCCGACGCGGACTGCAAACGGCAACCCTTTGAACGCCGTGACCGGAAGCGGCTCGCTGTGATTCTTGATAAATGGCATTCGTCTGTCCCTGAACGCATGCAACGTCGCGCCACGGATCGCAACGGAAGAAGCTTCAATGGTGCTGTCCAGCAGGCTCATAACCTGAAAACCCTCCACAGCGATACGGTCGATACGGAGATCAAAGACATCAATCTGCTTTCCTTTCAGATGGGCAAATTTAAATTTGGGATGCCTCGACTTGATCGCGAGTGAATCGACAGCCAGCTGCTGGTCGCGGTAGTTAACCCGGCTGATCGTATAACCGTACATGCCCGCCTGGGGATTGAAAACGATCTTGGTGAAATCCAGTTCCTCAATCCGGTGGGCGGCCGTCTTTATATCAAAAGGAACGGTCAGGTCAACTCCAATGTCGTTAACCTTTACATTGGATTGAAGCGTACACACGTTCGTGGAGTCTCCTTTCAGCACAAAACTCAGGTCGCCTATCGAAAGGGACCCGATTTCCAGCGGGCCTTTTACTGTATTGCCCGGAGCCGGTGACGCCAGATCGTCTGTTACCGTAGTATCATTGAGCAGTACATAATCGAGTACAAGTTCGCCACCTTTAAGGATCAGTTTCTCAATGATTATCTTTTCCCGTCTCAGCAGGGCCGTAATGCCCACGCCGCTCGCGTCGACGGATTCAATCGTTAAGGCGTGATAATGACCGGAAAGGCTCTGGGGTTTATATTTTGCAGTAAGTCCTTTCAGCTTCGCCGAACCGGCAAAGGGATCGATTTCAATGGATGTGAAATCAACCGACAATGATTCGGGGAGGGCCGCTTGCAACTTCTTCCTGATGATTGATTCATAACTCGTGAACAGATAAATGCCCCCGGCCAGGAGGAGAAGTACTGCAACCAACAGGGCGGCCAGGACTGCCTTTATATTTCTTGTGATGGATGGGGTTTTCAAACTAGTGTGGTTGTTTTGAGAATCAAAATAGAATCTGCCTGCCACTAGTAAGGAAAAGATCGTGCTACTTCTCTGCATGCCTAATGCGAGCAGGAACGGGGGGGTGTGGAAATGCCACTGTAGAAATCAGGGATTTTATTCCTCAATGATGACTGATTCTGTTTTGGAATTCATGGAAATGATCCATTACGATTTGAAAAACAACGATATTGCCAATTGTGCATCCTAAATGACCGCTTACCTCCGGATGAAGCTTTCTTCATTGTGTTCATTGTGCGTATATCTTTTCACCCTGCTGACAGCTACCGCTCAACCCGCCGGTCGCGAAATCGCAGATCAATCGTTGGAGTGGTTCAGCATCACCTCCAATATCCAGGTAAGCAGTAAGGTTACGCTAATGGTTGAAGGTCAATTCAGGTATGCCGGAACCTTTCAGCCTTCGCAGAATCAGGCAAGAACCGCCCTGGAAATCAAACTGAACGATCATCTTTCCATTGTGCCGATTGCCTACGTTTATACATGGAACTACCGGTACGGGAAACAACCCGCAGGTTTCGAGAACCATGAACACCGGATCTGGCACCAGGCATTTTACAAGCATGCCTGGCGTAAACTGCGGATGGACCACCGGCTGAGGTTCGAACACCGGTTCATTCAGAGCCGCACCATGGATGGTGGTGGCGATGTCGCATACAACGGATACGACAACCGGCAATTCCGGATACGGTACCGATTTATGACGCGGCTGCCGATAAGCAACTCCGAAATAGGACCCCGAACCTGGTTCCTGGGATTTTATGATGAAGTTTTCATAAGTTGGGGGAAGTCGGTGACCTTTCATGAA
>DATBVZ010000069.1:0-2045 GCA_036515095.1 Cyclobacteriaceae bacterium
TATGGCTTCAGTTCCTCCCGTAATTTCTGAAGCGCAATTCCCATTTGGTTTTCAACCGTTTTCAGCGAGAGATTCAAAGCTGAGGCGATTTCCTGGTATTTAAGTCCCTCGTGACGGCTCATCACGTAAATTGTCCTGCACCTTGACGGCAGGCGATCAATTGCACTTCTGATCCGCAACTCCAGCTCGCTATAGCCGGCGTTTTCAGAATCCGACGTGTTAGCTATGCTTTCCTCCAAAGATGAAGCATCATCGATGCGTACGATCTTCCTTCTGGATCGCAGGTAGTTGTATGCTGTATGGGAAGTCGCTCTGAACAGATAGTTTCTCAGGAGTTCACCGAAATGTATTTCGTCACGGTTTTTCCACAATTTGAAGAACACTTCCTGCACAACATCCTTGGCGGCATCCTTGTCGCCCACAATATTATAAGCCAGATCGCAGAGCACTTTATGATGCCGCTTGAAAAGGGACTCAAACTGTTCCTGCTTAGACGGCATACCCCTGGTACTCGATGCCTATAAATACCACCCGATCAGGGCCAGTGACCACTGAACGGGAAAAAAGTCGGCTAAAACCCCTTAAAACGCTCATTTGGCTCCAAATCTACAATAAATATTTACCCTGTTTGGGGGGTATGAAAGGGCAATGTGTTATAGCTATAAATCAACATTTCACAACACTAAACAATAAAAGCCAATCAAACACGAAACGTATGAAGATCAGAGGATTAGGATTTATTGCCGCCCTTGTACTTGCTGCGGCATGCGATGACGATGAAAAAGCAAGAATTGTCGTAAGGCTTACCGACTCACCGGGTGACTACCAGGCGGTGAATGTAGACATACGGGATATACAGGTCAGTGGTGATGACGGCTGGCAATCCCTCGCTAATGTGAATGCCGGTGTATACAATTTGTTGGACCTCACCGACGGAAAGGAAACCGTACTAACCAGTTCAGAATATCCCGCAGGAAAAATAAATCAGATACGCCTTCTGCTTGGAGAAAATAACACCGTTGTAATTGATGACAACACATTGGATCTTACAACGCCGAGCGCTCAGCAATCAGGACTCAAACTTCTTCACAATGCCACACTTACAGGCGGCATTACCTATGCAATACTTCTCGATTTCGACGCTGCGCAGTCGGTGGTGAAAACGGGCAATGACAAATACATACTCAAACCGGTCATTAAAGTGGTTTCCGAGGCACAGGACGGAGCCATTGAAGGCTCGGTCACGCCTGCAGAGCTGAACGTAGCTGTATTCGCTGTCTCGGGCATGGATACCGTGGGTACAAGCTATGTTCCTGCAGGGTCAAGTGAATTTTTCGTTGGTGGTCTGCCTGCTGGAACCTACACCGTAGGTTTTGATCCGGGTGAACTCTCCGGCTATCAGAAAGCCGTACTTGACAATGTTGCGGTTGAGCTGGGCGAAATAACGCAGACAGGAACGACCGAACTGGATATTGAGTAGAAAGAATTGTGGGTTGGCCCCCGATGGGAAAGGTGGAGATTCTCCATCTTCCCCTGAGGGGAGTTTCCTGAATTTTTTGATTTCTGAAATTTTACTTTTTTACATATGATACAACGAATGATTAACCGGTTTACATGGCTTTTTGTCGTACTGCTCTTCTTCACTGCCGGGTGTAAGACGACTTTACATGTGCACAGCAAGCCAACATCAATTCCACCCGGTCAAATGAAAAAAATGACCGGCAGTAAATCTGCCAAAGCCTTCGCGCCAGGTCAACAGAAAAAACATAAGTAAATTCTGAATTCCGGCTAAACCGATCGGCATTGGGTTCTGTTTGCGCTTATTCGCAGGCTCCCTGCTCCCAGCGGATTACCCCGGAGTTTTCCGCCGCGCATGTATTGCCATAGGTCTTCCCATCACACCCGCACACAGGGACATAAATCATAATACACATTGCATTGGGGTTTATTTTAGACTCATCAATGCATGCGTCCAGCTCTTCCTCACAGGACAGCGAGGTAATCAGGAATAACATCATCACCAGCGACAGCAATTTCATAATCCT
>DATBVZ010000070.1:0-14824 GCA_036515095.1 Cyclobacteriaceae bacterium
TGCGTTGCCAACATGCCGGGCGCTGTTCCTTATACGTCCACCCTTGCATTGACAAATGCCACACTCCCCTATGCCGTCAAACTTGCCAATTACGGGTGGGTTAAAGCCTGCCAGGATAATGAAGACCTGAAGTGGGGCTTGAATATTATTCAGGGTGAGGTAGTGTATAAGGCGGTAGCCGATGCATTTAATCTTCCCTTCACCCCTATCGGCCAATTCCTCTGACTGATTCGGAATCAGCTATAGTCCGGAAACCGATGCAATACTTCCGTTGTGTTCTTCAGTACGTCCACCGAGCAGCACACGGTAGTAAGGCCGTTTGTCACGACAATATAGCGGGCGCGGATGGTCGCGTTGTACATTGACACCTGCCGTACAGCCGCCGGTCCGACCGGGTGATTGGGCGCCTTGCATTCCACAAGCATCCACGGGTTGCCCTCCCTGTCGTACAACACAATATCAGACCGCTTTCTCAACCGGTTGTACACGAGACCTGTCTCAATGGTGATCAGTGCGTTCGGATAATGAAGGTGGGCTATCATATAGTGAATGAAGTGCTGACGAACCCACTCTTCCGGTGTGAGTACAACATACTTTTTCCGGAATTCGTCAAAGATGAATACTTTTTCGTCTGTTTTCTTTATTTTATGTTCAAAGGAAGGGAGATTGAGGTCAACCATTCCGAAAGTAACAAAACAGGCATCATGAAAACAAAACAGGAGATCGCGGAGAACTGGTTGCCGCGCTATACAGGGCAAAAGCTCCAGGACTTTGGCGAGTATATTCTGTTGACCAATTTTGACAATTATGTATCCACGTTCGCGGCACAGAATAACGTAGCGGTCAATGGAACGGACCGCGCCATGCTGAGCGCAACGGCAGGCGGGATAACCATCATTAATTTTGGTATGGGTAGCCCCAATGCCGCCACCATCATGGATTGCCTTAGCGCCGTAAAGCCAAAAGCGTGCCTTCTGCTGGGCAAATGCGGGGGGCTCAAAAAGAAAAATGTTATCGGGGATTTCATTCTTCCCATCGCAGCCATCCGTGGAGAAGGAACATCCAACGACTATTTTCCGCCCGAAGTACCGGCCCTGCCGGCATTCGCCCTTCAAAAAGCGATCTCAACCACCATCAGGGATAACAACCAGGATTACTGGACGGGTACTGTCTATACGACGAACCGCCGGCTTTGGGAATGGGATGAGGATTTCAAGGAGTACCTTCGTATGATCCGGGTTATGGCCATTGACATGGAGACCGCCACCATCTTTTCAACTGCATTTGCCAACAAGATACCTGCCGGAGCGCTCCTGCTGGTCTCCGATCAGCCAATGATACCGGAAGGCGTGAAGACGGAGGAGAGCGACACAAGCGTCACAAAAAATTTTGTCAACCTGCACCTGAAGATAGGCATTGAATCACTTCAGCAACTGATTAACAATGGAATGACGGTAAAGCATTTGAGGTACTAGGGGGATGGGGGTATAAAGGTATAAGGACAGGGTACCTCAACACACGAACCTGCCTGCCAGCTGAAGGCTTGCGCGAGGCAGGCAGGCACGTCATCTAAGCGCTTTGCTTTTTACGGTTGCCAGAACCAGCATGCCTATGAGAAAGTACAGGGCCAGGGCGAGGACGCTGTTTCGCATGCTGCCGGTAAGCTGATTGATCAGGCCGTAGGAGAAAGTTCCCAGTACAATTGAAATATTATAGGTAACATCAAAAAAGCTGAAGTAAGATGCGTAATCGACTGTCTCGCGGGGAATCAGCTTGGAATAGGTGGCCCTTGCCAGTGACTGAATTCCACCCATCACCAGACCGACCATCGCTGCCAGCGCATAGAATTCAAACTCCGTTCGGATCAGATAAGCCGCCAGGCATACCCCGATCCAAAGGACGATCATTACCATTAGGGTGAACTTATTTCCATGCAACTGCGAGATCCTGGCAAATAGCCAGGAACCTGCGGCGCCAACCAGCTGGACCAGCAGAATAGAAAGGATGAGCCGGTCGCCGGGCAACCGGAGTTCGTCGGTACCAAACAGCGTTGACAGGTACATCACCGTCTGAACTCCCATACTAAAGAAAAAGAAGGACAGCAGGTAGCGCTTCAGGGCAGGTGATTTCTTCAGGTTCCTCCAGACCTTCAGCAACTCCTGGTAGCCCTTGGCCAGGAGGCTCCCATTTGGCTTCCCGGCGGGCGGGCTTTGAGGAAGCATGGTGAAGACAATAGAAGAGAATGCCAGCCACCAGATACCTACGAGCACAAATGAGAATCGCATAGCGTGAAGCTCGTTATCGAAAATTCCAAAGAGCGAGTGGTTCATGATAACCACCAGACAAATAATCATCAATACAACACTGCCGTAATAGCCCATGGCGTATCCCCGGGCGCTTGTCATATCGAATCGGTCTTTGGTCACGATCTCCGGCAGGAACGCATCGTAGAAGACCAGGCTTCCGGAATAGCCGATACTGGCCATAACGGAACAGAAGATACCCCACTCAAGCGACTGAATGTCCTTGAAGAAATACAGCCCCATGCAGGCGAAGCTTCCAATGAATACAAAGATCTTCATGAAGAATTTCTTCCTGCCGGCATAATCGGCCATGCCGGACAAGACCGGAAGGATTGCCGCTACAATCAGAAACGAGAACGACAGCGCATAGGTATATAAGACCGAGTTCTTTACCTGAAACCCCAGGAAAGACACCTGCTCACTTCCGCCTGAAGTTATGGCCACAACTTTGTAGTACACCGGGAAAATGGCGGAGGATATAACAAGCGAATATACGGAATTCGCCCAGTCATACATACACCATGATCGTACGGTCCGGGGGTTGTTCAGTGCAGAAATAACGCGTACGCCATCCATAAAAAAAGAAGCCCTTCTGAGTATTCCTCAGAAGGGCCCGATTATTTCTAAAAAAGAACGCTCAATTAAATACAGGGTCAGAACTCACCCAATTTCGGGTTGGTCGAGTAGAGCAGCTTTCTGGCGTTTGCTTTCCTTAACTCGGTTTCTACGTCGGCTATAATTCCGCGTTTGGTTTCATTGTCAACCTTCAACGCAACCGTTATTTGGTCGCGTTCTGACTCATCAAGCTGCGACTTTTCCTGGTTGACCCACTGGATAATCTCCCTGGGCTGGATGAACACATCATTGGCCTGGATCTTCGGTTCCTTACCCCACTCCGCAATCTTCCTTGGTTCCCCAATATACAGATACTTCACCAGGGATTTCCGCTGAAGCTTGCGCAATTGCGATGCTTCGGGGATCCTTTGCTGAACAATTATTGAAGTATCCCGCATCTGGGTGGTCACCATAAAGAAGAACAGGAGCATGAACACCACGTCCGGCATTGAGGAGGTGGGTATTTGCTGCTTCACATTGGCCTTCTTCTTGAACTTAGACATAATTTTGTTCTTTTAGTCTGTAATCATTGACCTACCTGCGTAGGTTCAGCAATGGACAAATTCATGGGAAGTTCCAGTTTCCCGTCCGGCAGTCTGCCTCTACCCCTGTCATACAACTCCCGGTATTCCGGCGACTTCTCGGGATCCGAAGCAATTTCCCTCCATTTTTCATTAGTCACCCCAACCCGATCCGCATAGATATCATAGTAAGCCTTTTGTATGACATCAAGGACGGCAATGAATTTCTTATGGCTGGTACCCCGGTCCGTTTTATAGGAGACAATGGCTTTGCCGGGATTGTCGGATGAAGCCGGATCGTTGCCATTATTCAGGATGAATTTTTTGATCATTTCTGTCAGGTCGCTGTCGGTGCCCATCCAGGGTTCACCTTCCACCAACAAATTATCAAAAGAATTCACCTGGATCTTGAACAGGTTCCGCTCCGGAATCTCCACGTCCTCCTGTTCTATGGATTCCGGAGGAGGGGGAAGCCCTACGCTTAACCCCTTGATATTAGCGACCGTTGTTGTTACCAGAAAGAATACCAACAACAGGAACGCTATATCCGCCATCGAGGCGTTCGGGATATCGGGTGTTTGTCTTGGCATTTAAATGTTATTTAAGCGCTTTATTAATCTCCGAGGCGATCAACCCTAAAAAGGCGATAACCATCACGACATAAAATGTAATTAACCCCGCTCCAATCAATTTGGAACCACCTTCGCCAATGCCCAAGACACCCCATGTTGGCCTGACCGATGAATCAGAAACAGCATATGCAATTCCAAACAGCACCAGGAGGGCAACCACGCTATAGAGCGACCTTAATAAAGTTGCAGGCGACTGCACCGCTTTGACAAGAGGGAGAACAACGGCGGCTATTACCGCAACAATAAGCAATGTATATACGAAATATAAACCCGCGTCAAGCATGATAAACTATTTATGAGATACCAATTTATGTTTTACCAGGAGGTCTACCAATGAAATGGATGCATCCTCCATTGAATTCACGAGAGAGTCAATTTTGGAAACCAGGTAGTTGTAGAATACCTGAAGAATCATACCCACGATCAGGCCACCCACTGTAGTGATCAAAGCGACCTTCATACCTTGCGCCACGATGTTTGGGGATATATCGCCAGCCGCCTCAATAGCCGCAAATGCCTTAACCATTCCAACAACCGTTCCAAAGAATCCCAGCATTGGGCCAAGTGAAATGAACAACGAAATCCAGATCAAACCTCTTTCAAGCCTGCCCATCTCGACACCGCCATAAGATACAATTGACTTTTCAACCATATCAATACCTTCAGAGTAGCGCATTAGTCCCTGCGTAAAAATCGATGCTACAGGCCCGCGCGTATTCCTGGTAACGTCAAGCGCCGCATTGATACCTCCTTTGCTCAGCGCATCTTCTATTTGGCCGAGCAGTCTCTTGGTATTGGTCGTCGCCAGGTTAAGGGTGATTATGCGCTCTATAGAAAAGGCCAGCCCAAGTATCAGGCAGATAAGTATCGGCGTCATAAAAGCAGGGTCACCCGCTATGAACTGATCTTTTAGTACTTCGTGGAAAGACATGTTCTCATCTGCAGCCTCATCGGCCATCTGAGAAAGCGATGTACTTGTACTTGCACTAGGCGCTGGTGAGGCTGGTTCATCATTAAGGCTATCGGACTGTGCAAAGAGAGCAGAGGACGCCAGTACCCCCACAAATGCAAGAATCGCGAGTTGTTTTTTCATAATTAAAGGTTTAAGTAAAGCTTTGAAGTTGCCAAAATTAAAGGTTTTGTTGATTTCTAAATACATTTCTAAATATTTTTCTATTGGCGGAGGCAGCCTTCACAGCCTTGTGCTTATAATAAAACAGGACGCAATAAGTCACACCGGTAACCACAGATCCACCAAATTACTCAGTAATTTTTTGATAATCATTGATTATTCAAAATGATATAAACAAAAAAAAAGCCCCCAAAAGGGGCTTGCGGAGAGAGCGGGATTACTTACAGTGATCCCGTTAAGGGAGGCCGGTAATCAAAAAATCCTGCCTCGCTCCGCTCGGGGATGTCTTTTGTATGTTTCCTTATGGAAGCTAAGCTTCCAACGGATCCCTGCAAATCCATCCGTCAGGCTTTTTTGATTGCGGAGAGAGAGGGATTCGAACCCTCGATACCCTTTAGGGGTATACACGCTTTCCAGGCGTGCCAGATAAACCACTCCTGCATCTCTCCGGATTTCAAAAAGCGCACAAATAAATCAAGAAAATGAGCGGATTGCAAGGTTCAAACGGACATTTCCCCTGCCAATGATTTTCGTATCAAGCGGGCGGTCTGGTCCTGATCGTGCTCGCCAAGAAGAACCATAAGCTTTGTCACGGCAGCCTCGGTTGTCAGATCACTTCCACCGATCACACCGATCCGCAGAAGATCCTTGCTGGTCTCATACCTACCCTGCATTACCATGCCACCCGGGCATTGAGAAATATTCAGGATAATGATGCTACCCCGGATTGCCGCTTCCAGCGACTCAACCAGCCAGGCTAACGTCGGTGCATTTCCCGATCCGTATGTTTCCACGATCACACCCCGAAGACCGGGCGTGCCTAAAATCGCCTGGACTGTATCCTTCAAAATTCCGGGAAACAATTTCAATATGGAAATTCGTGGGTCAAACGCACTGTGCAATTTCAGACCGCCGCCGGGAGGGGTTCGGATGGCTGTGAAATTGTAATCGATTTTAACTCCCGCCTTCGCCAGCAACGGGTAATTGCCCGACTCGAACGCGTCGAACTGCATGCTCTCTACTTTCCTTGACCGGTTCCCGCGAAGTAATTCATAGTCAAAGTAAATACATACCTCAGGAACAATGGCTCTTCCGTCTTTCCGCGCCGAGGCAATCTCAATGGCGGTGATGAGATTTTCGCGGGCATCCGAGCGGGGTTCGCTGATGGGCAACTGTGCCCCCGTAAAAACTACCGGCTTGCTCAACCCCTCCAGCATGAAGCTCAGAGCGGAAGCCGTGAATGCCATTGTATCCGTTCCGTGAAGCACCACAAATCCATCGTTCTCCGGATAATTCTCGTAAATGATGGCTGCCAGAATGCGCCAATGCTCCGGAGCAATGTTTGATGAATCAATGGGAGATTCAAAAGAAACAACGGTCAATTCAAGCGCCATTTGTTTCAAGGCAGGCAGGTGCCCCAATATCAAACTGAAGTCAAAGGGTATCAGCGCGCCATCGCCATCGTACGCCATGCCAAATGTTCCCCCGGTGTAAATTACAAGCACCCTTCCCCGGGGCTTGGAAGGTGTGGCCGTGTTGATCCTTATTCTATTGAGTTTCATGAACGGAGGCAGTGCGGTTTGAATTGAATAACCTGAGGGCATTTTCTGTCGTAATCTCCATGACCCGTTCCGGCGGGAGGTCCTTTACTTCGGCTAACTTTTTGGCTACCAGCGGCACGTAAGCCGGCTCATGCCGCTTTCCCCGGTACGGGACGGGGGCCAGGTAGGGGCTGTCGGTTTCAAGAACAATATGCCTGGGTTCGATCGTGCGCAGCACATGCTCCAATTCGCCCTTTCGAAAGGTTATTATGCCCCCGATACCCAGGTGGAATCCCGCCTTTACGATCCTGCTGGCTTGCGTTTCCGTGCCGCCAAAACAATGAAACACGCCTCGCAGTCTCCCATCCTGAAAACGCTCTACCAGCGCAATCGTTTGATCCAGGCTCTCGCGGCAGTGGATGATAACCGGCAAATCATACTGCAATGCCCACGCTGCCTGGACGTTGAAGGCTTCCTGCTGCTCATCCCAAAATGTCTTGTCCCAATAGAGATCCGTGCCAATTTCGCCAATGGCGGAAAACCGTCGCCGGACCAGCCACTCTTCCACGTTATATAGTTCGCGCGCAAAATCCTTTTTTACCGAACAGGGATGCAGTCCCATAGTAGCAAAGCAAATCCCGGGATACCGCGCCTCCGTTTCAAGCATGGAGTCAACGGTCGTATGATCAATATTCGGCATGTAAATCTGCTTCACACCGGCATCGAGGCTGCGATGGATCATATCATTCCGGTCACGGTCAAAATCCGGCAGGTAAATGTGTGCATGCGAATCGATGTAATCCATAGAGCGATCCGGGCGCAATATACAATTCAACTTACCATGATTGCCACCAGGCGATGGCATGCGGCCTGAACACCAGCCATCCAACGATCACCGACACGATCGCGCCGAAGAGCACGGCACCGGCAGCAATGTCTTTCACCCGGGCGGCCAACGGATGGAACTCGGAGGTCACCAGATCCACCAGTTTTTCGATACTGGTGTTTACCATCTCCAGGGTGATCACAAGTCCAGCTGCGAGCAACAGGCAGCACCATTCAATATCTGACAGATCAAAATAAAATCCTGACGAGACTACAACGGCAATACAGGCAGCCTGAACCTTCAGATTCAGCTGATCCGTGAATGCGACCGCTATCCCCCGGGCTGCAAATAGGAAACTGTTCATGAATTTTTTCATGGCTGCCTGATTTATTCGTGTATATGCAAGTCCTCTAACCCCTTCTCCAGCGCGTCCTGAAGCGCGCTGCGGAGCAGCGCCCCGTCATTTGGCGCACCGGCGAATCCCCCGTAGAGCATTGATTTTTTGAGTACCCGTTCTATAGTAAAAGTACGCTGATCCACATGACCCGCTATGCCTCGATCTTCAAGACGGTTTGCCAGATACTCCTGTTCCGGCTGCCCCGGCGTCGGAACGAACACAACCCTTCCTCCGGTGAATAGCAGATCCATAATGGTGCTGTATCCCGGCCGCATCACCATAAGTTCCGAACTTGCGATTATTTGCCGGATCTGCGCGGAATTCACCCTCCCAACCAGTGTTATGCGCGGATTCGCAATTTCTTTTGCTTCACCCTCACTACCCCTTACCAGGCATACCCGGAGATTGCTTGTATTAACCAGGCCGATAATCTTTTTTTCGAAAAGGGTCCGTTGCGGTTCCGGACCGGAAAGGATAAAGGTCAGGTCGTAGGTCTTTTCTTCATAGGACGGGCAATCGAACCGGGACAGCGGGCCTATGTAAACTGCCGGTAGTTTTGATTCCTGTGAAAGCCCGCCTGCAAGGCTTTGCTCCCCCCGCCAGTCGGGAATCCAGCAAAGATCAAATCCTGCCATATAGCTGCGATGCAGGGCATTGACAGCAGGTGACAACCAGCTGAATGCTGACGGCAGCAACAGGTTGACCTGATGACAAATGAAAATACTCCTCACACCCTGCGACCAGCAACCATAACGGTTATCTGAAATGATCAGATCGATAGCATACTCCTTTACCAGTTCTTCCGTCCGTTGGTGTTCCTTCCTGATGGTGGTTTGGAAACGCCGGAATTGTTGTGCCAGTTTCAACATTAGTCTTGATGAATTCGAATATACGGGCGCATAGGGAGGAAGTGATACAAAGGGCAGCGCAGGAAATTCGTCGCGCAGAAGATCCAGAGAGTCTCCGCTTCCCGCCAACAGCACATTGCAATCCTGCTTCATCGCTTCCCGGACCACGGGAATGCTACGGGTTGCGTGACCCAATCCCCAATCCAACGGAGCCACCAATACCCGCTTTCCCTTCACAACCTAATCGTAGTAAAAGTGTACCCGCGATTCAGGCATTCATCGATCATCCTTGGAAGCGCATACGAAAGACTTTTTTCTGCCTTGTAACTGTCGTGAAATACAATTATGGAGCCGGGCCGGATTGCCCGCAAAGTATTTCGCAGGCAACTGGCCGGCGACTGGTGTCGATCGTAGTCGGCCGACAACACATCCCACATAATGACCGGCCGCCCGTTTAGTGTAGCGATTTGCCTTCTCGTGATCCTGCCATAGGGAGGCCGGAAAAGAGCAGACAAACCCGGATGCTCACCGACGCTGTTCAGCGCAGCATCACAGCGAAGTATATCCTCAAGGTAGTCATTTGTCCGCAGGCGCCAGCCACTTAAATGATTGTGTGTATGATTGCCCACCCGGTGGCCGGCTTTCAGCAATCGCCGAAAGACTTCCGGATACCGGTTCACATTATTTCCAATGCAGAAGAAAGTAGCCTTCAGCGAAAAATGATCAAGGGTATCGATGACAAACTCGGTGGGCCCCGGTACCGGGCCGTCGTCGAAGGTCAGGAACAATTCCTTACTGCCGGTTGCCAGGCGCCAATGCAGGGAAGGATAGAGCATCGGCAGGAAAAAGGGGGTCCTGTGCGGTATCATCCCACCCGGCAGGAAAGCATGGTGATGTCGTCATGATAACTATTGCGCCCCTTGAAGCAATCGAGCGCGACAATGATATCCTGGTGTATCACCTTAAGGTCCTGGTTGTAAACCAAGTCCGAACCAAAGTAGTTTACCAGCGATTCCAGGCCGAATTCGTTTCCCTCTTCATTGATCGTTTCAGTCAGGCCATCGGTATAGCAAAACAGCAGGAACTCATCCAGTCCGGTAACGAATCCTTCATTAATAAACGGCAGGGGGTGCAAGGCCCCGAGCACCGTAGAACCCTCTTCCAGAAATCGGAGGCCGTTCTTCCGGTCCATCAGCAGCGGCGGATTGTGTCCTGCATTTACGTATACCATAGTCTTGAGGTGTAGATCATAGATCGCAGCAAAGAAGGTGATGAACTTCTCTCCTTTCGCGTTTTCCAGGACCTGGTAATTCAGTGCCTCAATGATGTCCGTAAGATTGGGCGTTTGCCGCAGCAACGTTCTCAGCGAAGCCTGAAAGTTTGACATCATCAGTGCGGCTGGTATGCCCTTGCCGCTGACGTCAGCAACACAGATCAGGAATTGATTCTTGTTGATGGGAACATAGTCATAATAGTCGCCCCCGATCCGGTCATGGGGGAGATAACTTGCTTCGATCTTCAGGATATCCGTGTTGGGCAATCGTTCAGGAAACAGGAATTGCTGAACGTCGCTGGCGATCTCAAGCTCTTTGCGGAATGCCTCCTGCTCGAGTTGCTTGCGCGCCAGTTTTTTGTTTTCAATGGCGACAATAATAATATTGCTCAAGGCCTGGATAAACCGCAGGGCATCCTCACTTTCATAGCGGGAATCATCCTTATATACCCCTCCAACAAAGACGATTGCCAGTGTATTTCGTTTGTGGGCAACCGGAATCACAATATCGAATTCGCCAAATTCATTCTCGTCGTTGCGCTTAAGGCTTGATATACCGTTAAGGGTCTTAAAATATTCGGGCAGATCCAGGTTATGGAAATTAGCCTGTGTGCCAAAGTTGACCTTGCAGTTCCACTTTTCATCCAGTACAAACAGCGCCAGTTTCCTGATACTCAGGTTCGAACGCAGCGTAAAGTTGTAGATCTTATAAAGGGATTCCTCGGGTACGTTGCTGTTGATAGCCTCTGTCACCTCCAACAAAGCATTCAGTTCCAGCTCCTTAATCTCGTACCGATTCTTGAGGGTAAGTTCAGACATGTGGTAAATTTAACGGTTCTGAACCAATCGCGCGTGTATTTCTGTGGCGCTGCGTCTTAATTTTTCTGCCCTTCCAGACAGGGGACTTCAGGTTTGCGAAAATTCCAAAGAGAACGGCATACAGCGGATAAGTGACTTGCAGTACGCCGAACCTGGTCCAGCTCCAGCCCGTTCCCAGGAAGGCGCTCACACGTCTCAGGAGCATATATTCAAGCAGCATCTTGCCAGCGATCAGTACGAGGGGGATGATTACCTCCCCGGCGATGACCACCGCAGGCAGAATCATCAGGAACGCTGCGTGAAAACTGAAGATAAAGACGGCAAGTGCAGGACCCGGGAATGACCTGTGTTGCTTCCATTTGCCTGCCCAGCGCAATCGCTGGGATATGAATTCCCCGAAGGGCACCGCAGTGGTTTCAACTACAGTGGCAGCATCGCTGCAGAAGCGAACACCGCCAGGATAGGACGAGTGTACCTTCCGGATCAGAAATTCGTCGTCACCGGAGGCAATATGCTCATTGCCCGCATAGCCGCCGACCTCATTAAAGACGTCCCTCCGGAATGCCATGTTGGCGCCGTTGCACAGGGTAGGGTACCCCAACCCTATCGTTGCGGCTCCTGTACCAATCAGACTGACGAACTCGGTGGCCTGCAATCCGGACCATACGCTGCCATCTCCGCGGATGCGCACGCCACCGGAAACAAATTTCACCGATCGTTCGCAGAAACACCTGCTCATACCCAATATCCACTGTCCTCCAACGCGGCAGTCGGCATCCGTGGTAATTATTATGGAACCTTTCGCTTCAGCTATACCGGCGCTCAGCGCATTCTTTTTTCCGGATTTTTGGGGCCTGACAATTTTAAGCGGATATGCAGTGCTGCCGGCCTTTTCCTGTACCACGCGCGCCGTATCGTCATCCGAGTGATCATCAACCACAATTACTTCAAAGTTGTCGTACTGTTGCGCCGCAATGTCATCCAGAAGCCCTCCGATCCTAGCCGCCTCGTTGCGGGCCGGAATAATCACCGTGAACAGATCGCTGCGCAACCTGCTGCCGGACAACTTCGCGCGAATCACTTTCTGCCAGCCTCTCAGCAGCGAAAGCAGGAATGCACAATAAGCAGCGAGCAGGATTATAATCGTCACAGCCATTTGCATGCAATTTCTGAAATTTGCACATACTCCCTAACTTCGGGCCGTGAGAAAGGTTCTTAAAGAGAAGATCATCCTTGGCCTCGACCCCGGGACCAATGTTATGGGCTACGGTATTATCGTGGTGAGAGCGCCTGCAATAGAGGTATTGCAGTTCGGGGTGATCCGGCTCGGCAAGTACGGAAATCACGAGCTGAAGCTCAAGACGATCTTTGATCGCGTGCTTGGCCTGTTGGATGAATACCATCCTGATGAAGTTGCACTTGAAGCTCCGTTTCACGGAAAGAATGTACAGTCTATGCTAAAGTTGGGCCGGGCACAAGGGGTTGCGATCTCTGCCGCGTTGTTCCGCGAAGTGCCAATCATTGAATACGCTCCCCGGAAAGTGAAGCAGTCGGTAACCGGCAATGGCAATGCCTCCAAAGAGCAAGTGGCAAAAATGCTGATTAGTCTGTTTAGTTTAAAAGAGGCCCCAAAACTGTTTGACGCCACGGATGCGCTTGCGGTGGCAGTATGTCACCATTTTCAAAAAGGAGAATCCAGAACCAGGGCCAAGGGCTGGGAAGCCTTTGTGAAGGAGAACCGCGGAAGGGTTAAGGGCCTCTGAGAGACTTTCAACGGGAGCCCATATTGACCGAGGCCCGCCACCTTTGCCTCATACCAATAAATTCGAGGATCACTTCATGACATGAATCCATCCTTTTACCTCAGCTCCACATGCAGGTAGCGACCCATCGTCTCTCGACCGCAAGGTCACTAACCCCATCTCCATCCGAGTCCCCGATTGAAGTCGCTGAGGTTCCGAAGAGGCCGGCATCAGGCAGACCATTGATGCGTCACTGCCGAGTTTCTTGAAATGTTCAGGAAAAGGTGGCTGACTTCGGCTGTAATTTGCAAGAAGAAGGAAAAAGAAAGGTATTGGAAATTTAGTCACCATTCAAAATCAATACAGCTTATGCACACAACCATAGCCTGCAATATGCTGGATTTGTTCCGGATGCGGTTTAATATGCAAACCGGGCGCAATCTTATTCCAAAAATAGTTTTCTTTACTACCGCAAATCAGCGAGGGAGTCCATGAACATTGGTATGTTGTTAAATGCACCCTATCCTTCCGACATGCGGATACGGAAAGAGGCCCTTGCTTTATTGGGAGCAGGCTTCCGCGTATACCTCCTTTGTCTGAGGAGGCGCAATGAAAAAGAGACGGAGGTAATTGAAGGCATAACCATCACCAGAATCAGGAGCGGGACCAACGATGTCGGGCTGGCCTTTTGGGATGTCATCATGTCGATGCAAGTAGCGCACCCAAGATTCAGGAAAGCAATTATAGAATGGGTAAAGAAATATGATATTAAGGCTTTGCATGTGCATGATCTGCCACTGGTTGGAACCGCGCTATCGACAAGGGAGCAGCTTGACATTCCGGTCATTGCGGACTTTCACGAGAACTATCCGGAAGCGATCAAGGCCTGGTTTGAATGGAAGAAGAATCCCATTGCAAGGCTGAAGAACAAATTGTTCATGAACCCTTCCCGCTGGACCGAAATAGAACGCAATGCAGTATTAAAAAGCGACCACGTCATAGCCGTTGTTGACGAGATGAAGGCGCGTCTCATCGATCAATACGGCGCAAGCGCCGATACCATTACAGTGATCACCAACACGGAAGAGCTCGATTTTCTTCATCAGGAAAGCTTCCCTGACATCTATGACTCTGTTAAAGGCAATTTCATAGTGACCTATTCCGGCAACATCGGGCCTCACCGGGGAGTGGACACAGTTATCGGGGCAATGCGACACTTAGTTGCCTACCCTATCGTGCTGATCATTGTCGGAAAGGGACGAAGGACAGTGATGGACAGGCTGAAAGCGCAGGTCCTGGAACTGAATGTGAGCCGTCAGGTTTACTTTCTCGGCCATCAACCCTTCGCGAAATTCTTTTCATACATGCGCTTTGCCGATGTAAATGTTATTCCTCACAAATCAAACGCACATACTGACAACACTGTCCCGCACAAACTGTTCGAAGCAATGATGGTCGGAAAGCCCGTGCTGGTAAGCTCAAGCACACCGTTAAAAAGAATCGTCAGCTCAACCAACTCAGGCCTTGTGTTCCAGGCTGGAAGCAGCCACGACTGCAGTGAAAAAATTCTGGAATTGTTCAGAAACAAGGAATTGTGCCAACGGCTTGGTAATAACGGAGTTCACGCAACACTCCATGGCGGTCTGAATTGGGAGACTACGCAAAAGAGTCTGATAGATTTGTACCGTTCACTAGTCGTTTGAAAATGTCGGGATTTGAGAAATTCGAATTGGCTAAGAGAATTGCTTCATCGCCCTGGTATATGAAGCGTAACATCCTCGTCCGGAAATCCTTTACCTTCCGGTATTTATTTTATCGCATCATGCGACCGCTGCTTAAGCTGAACTATAAGATCTTCAAATGGACCCGGGCAGCAACGCCATGGACTTCACCGGCTTCAATCAAAATACTCCAGCAACTCCTCGATAAAGAGGCGACCGGATTTGAATACGGCAGCGGCATGAGTACCCTATTCATAGCAGCGCGAATAAGGCATCTGACGAGCGTGGAGCACAACGAAAAATGGTTTCGCATAGTGAGTACCAAGCTTAGAACGCATAACTTTACGAACATCGATTATCATTGCATCCCTGCGGTAACCGGAACGGGCGGGAGCCGGGAATATTCATTTCATCAGGACTATGGCCTCGATAGTCAATCGTTTCGGGTCATGCA
>DATBVZ010000071.1:0-2653 GCA_036515095.1 Cyclobacteriaceae bacterium
CTATATCACGTTCTTTGTCGGGAACGGAAGGTTCTGGTATGAAGACCAGCATCCGTTCATGTTTGCCCTTCTTGGCTTGCTGTTCTTCTTCACCGGCCCCGGCACCTGGAGCCTGGATACCGTGGGATGGCCTTCGACAAGCTCAGGCACAGGTAATTGAGCCTGTCGAAACTCAGAACCCCCTGTCATCTGCTGAAGGACCGTAAATCGAGGGGACCGGTAGGTCATTGAGACGAAGGTAGACGGTTAGCTGACCGCGGTGGTGAACGAGGTGATTGATGGACGAACCGATGTTATCCTTCTTGGGTGACGTGAACACGACCTGGCCGTTGTTCTTGAGATAAAAGGGCTTATCAAGCTCTTCATTGGTGACGTTGTCAAGGGCAGTTATTGCCCCTTTCACATTCTCGTCGAAGTGACTGACCAGTTCGGAAGTAGTTTTTGGTTTGAAATGTTCAAAGGTGGCAAAATCAATCTCCGACTTTTCGATCATATGGGTTATCCACTTCGGAATCTCAGCTACCAGTAATGCCAGGTAACCCATTGTCATGGACTTTTCGTGGGGCTTCCAGTCAAACAAGCCTTCCGGGACTCTTTCCAGGCACTTACGGGTTGCGTTGGCCTCCGCCTGCAATTCGTTCAAAAATTCCGATCCAAAGTCTATCGCATTCATAGTACGGGTAATAGTTTTTAATGGATTATTGTCCGAAAAATAGCCTTTTTACAGCACCAACCATACTGCTTTGAACGATTAAAGAGCCGGATCGTTCATCGATTAGGCCGACGATTCGGATTTATTGAAATTGATGAGCTTCGGCTTCCGGATTTTAACCGCAAAGCCGCAGAGTCGCTAAGGATCGCAAAGAAGGATTGATGCTTTCCGTGAGACAGCCAGCCGTTAACCACTTTACTCAAGGTAGGAGCCAATTCTCTCCTTAAGCGCTGCAGCCTTCTCCATGGACTCCTCATATCGCCATATCCCACCTTGCAGCTGGACTGCTGAAATGGTGAGGAGATTCTTGACCTGGATGTCTTCTACTATGGCATTGTCGTTAATGGTTCCTGCGTGGTTGTAGTCAATGTGGAGACTGAAGTAGTCGTTGAACCGGAAAATGACATCAGAATACTTACTTTCAAATTGTTTGATGGCCGCATATAACCGGTAGTGCTCCAGGATCATATTCCGGATATCAGGATCCTGGATAAGACTCAGGCCGTTGTTATTCAAGATGGTGGAATACGTGTTATTGTGGCCTTCAAATGTTTTGATCGACATAAGGTTTAAGGCAACAAGCCCTACCGAATCTTTTACGCTTTCGGCCCGCTCTATTTTGGCCAGGCAGGAATAGGCCATTCTGCGATCCGTTATCAACTCTTCAATATTATCCCCGTATTCAAGGATGTCATTATCGAGGTCATTCACCATACTTTCCAGGTAAAATCTTTCAAGGGATCTTTGATCGCTGGTCGCTTTCAGGCTGTTGAGTTGAAAAGCAATGGTGATACCGGCAATGACAATGAGGAGATCGATTACCTTGTTGATAAACAAATGGCTCCATGTGGGCGTTTTGTTCCCTTCCATTTTTTCTGATGTTGGCTCCCTGTCGAAGTATTTCAACATGCTGAAATTAGGGAGCTCGACATCACGGACCCATTTCCTGTTCTCGCTAACAAGCCGGTATCCCCTGTGTTCGAAAAAAGGACGAGCGGTAATACTTGACTCAACCGAGGCCTGCCGGTTGCCCTTCTTTTTCAATTTTTTTTCAAGATCGTTCAACAAGGCTGATGCTACTCCCCGTCCTTGATAATCCTTATGCACGTACAGCATGTCTATGCCTTCGCTATCCTTCAAATTGCCAAATCCGGCAACCTGACCATCAAACTCGGCAACAATTGTATTCGATTCTCCCAGCCTCACTTTCCAATAGTCGGGATCCTCTGTTTCGGATGGGGCCCAGGCATTCACTTGTTCCCGGGAATAATCACGGATGTTTATTTCATGAACGGTGCCGTGGTAAAGTGCAATCAGCGCCTGGGTGTCGGCGGGGTGAAAGTTTCTGAGAGAAATTTTCATGCGAAGGGTAACTACACAAGTATGCGGAATCTTTGCTGATAAATCAAGGATGAGAGAATTTTTGTGTCCGGTCTATAACGGATCGGTTACAAGCCATCAGCCGGATCAGTCAGCCACATGCCCGACCCGGCGATTTTTCCCGCTGACAAATCCTTTCCGCAAAATTCAGCCGTCATGATTTCAGGAGGGTGCGGGAGCGAATTTGTAAAATGCTCAACGTCAGGTCATTATTTTTGAACCGTACTTTCCTGGTCTTGTTCGTTTAGGTTTGCATCGCAGTGATTAACTTTAGGGCGCGTTAATTTTCGCCGCATGATTAACATACAGGATTTTCTGCGAGACACCCAGGTATTCAAGAAATTTGAAGTGGACGACCTCGTGTTTGTCGAGTTGATCTGCCCGGTTGAGGATGACGATTCTGAGGGAGTATGGTGGCATAATAACTTTTTCAGCTATGCGATCTCCGGAAAAATGCTGTTGAAGACCCTTCAGGGTGAATACGTGTTGGGTGCAGGCGACTGTATTTTTGCCAAGAAGGGGAGTATAATCTCTGCCCGCCACCTGACTCATGGAGATTTC
>DATBVZ010000072.1:0-3958 GCA_036515095.1 Cyclobacteriaceae bacterium
CAGATTCTGGTCAAGCTGGAGCCAAAGGTAACGAAGGGTCTCAGGCGAATTGTTGTGATACGTGATCGTTTCCCGGCCGGTCAATACCTGCGTCTCATCATTGATTTCTACCTCAATTTCGTAGTCGGCCTGCTGTTGCCAGTATTTGGGGCCCGGCGAACCGCTGGCCGTTCGATACCGGTTCGGTGTGGGGATTTCGTCCGGACCGAGTTGTTCGAATCTTCCTTTCCAATCCTGGCTGTACCCGGCAACGAGAGCGAACCACGCCACAAGAGCCAAAACGTATTTTTTCATTTCCGATCAGCGTGTCGCATTTTCCTTGAATGAATCGAATCGGCTCTTCTCGTTGACCCGTGGAAATCGGTTATTTTCCGAATCGACATCCGTAGTCTCCGATTTGGGATCCAGTACTACACTGGCAACTTCCTTTTCTTTGACAAAAACTTTAGTAACCTGCCTTTCATTCGTCCTCCAAATTTCAGCCGGTATTTTCTCGAGTTCAGTGGTACCGTCCTTGAACCGCCATTCGATAATAACCGGCATAACCAGCCCCCCCTGGTTGCGAAGTTCCACTTCGTAAATATTCTTGCCGGCAAGCTTGTCGATTACGGAGCGATCATCAAGCCGGTTACGGTACTCGCCGTAAAATCTTTTATCCGTAGGGATCACATGGAATGCTTCCGGTTCTGTTTCAAAGACTGACTTACCTTCACTTTGCGCCGTGAGATCACCTTTTTGGGTCTTCCTATCCCTCCCTTCTAGACTTGGAATTTCCTGTTCCAGGCGATACCATTTCACATTCTCAATGGCGAGATCGACATTGTCTGTTGAATAAAACCAGCCCTTCCAGAACCAATCCAGGTCAACCGCCGAGGCGTCTTCCATAGTCCTGAAAAAATCGCCCGGTTGGGGGTGTTTGAATGCCCAGCGTTTCGCATACTCCCTGAACGCATAGTCAAAGAGTTCCGGCCCCATTACAACTTCTCTCAGCAGGCTAAGGGCCGTGGCGCATTTCGCATACTGTTCGCTTCCCAATTGGATGACCTGCTCGGGATTTGTCATCAGCGGACGGCGGGTTGTGCCCTCTCCCTTCATGTAAGGCACCAGCAATTCGGCGGGGCCTCGTTTGTGCGGAAAGTTCTCATATTGTTCAACCTGCGTCCGGTACTGAAGAAAGGTGTTCAGCCCCTCATCCATCCATGCCCACTGCCGTTCATCGTTGTTGATTATCATGGGAAAGAAGTTGTGTCCGATCTCGTGAATGATCACGCCGATCATATTGTATTTCTTGGTTTGTGTGTAAACGCCATCGACCGGTCGGCCGTAGTTGAAACAGATCATAGGGTACTCCATGCCGATGTCGGCAGTGTGCACGGAGATGGCCACCGGATAAGGATAGTCGATCGTATACCTGGAATACGTGATGAGCGTATTCCTGATTGCTCTGGTAGATTCTTCCTCCCAAAGGGGATTACCTTCCTTGGGGTAAAACGACATAGCGAGCGGAGTTTTGTCGCCTGCCTTCACAGCCATTGCATCCCAGATAAACTTTCGTGATGAGGCGAAGGCAAAATCACGCACGTTTTCGGCTTCGAATTCCCAGACTTTTTTCTCCTTGCTCCGGATCTTCTCCTTTGCTCTTGCTTCTTCCTCGGTAACGATGAACACGGGTTTGTCGAAGGTCGCTCTGTCTTTCCGGAGCCGTTCCTGCTGCGCGGGCGACAGTACATCCGCCGGATTCATCAACGTTCCTGTAGCGGCGACAAGATGGTCTGCGGGAACAGTAATCTTCACCTTGTAATTCCCGAAAGGGAGCGCGAACTCGCCCCGGCCCAGGAACTGCTTGTTTTGCCAGCCTTCATAGTCATCGAACACGCACATCCGCGGAAAAAATTGTGCGATGGTATACACATAGTTGCCATCTTCCATGAAATATTCCATTCCGCTTCGCTGCCCGTCGATCATCCGGTCACCAATGTTGTAGGACCAGTCAATGGTAAATGAAAATTTCTGGCCCGGTTCCAGTGGCCGGGGGAGATCCACCCGCATCATGGTATAATTTATGGTATGCGTGAGCGGTTCACCTTCGGGGGTCTTTACAGAGGCGATCGTATATCCGCCCGCGAGCTCAAGCAAGTCAAGTGTCTTGGCGATCTCCCGGGTATGGGAACCCTCTTTGACCTCATTGGTCTTTGTCTTTGAAGTAAGGTTGTCATCGGCCAGAATATTCTGATCCACCTGCAACCACAGGTAGCTTAATTTTTCGGGTGCGTTGTTGTGATAGGTGATAACTTCCCTGCCGGTGATCCGCTGCTGTTCGTCATCCAGTTCCACCTCAATTACATAATCGGCTTGTTGTTGCCAGTACATGGGCCCAGGAGCTCCGGATCCCGTCCGGTATTCGTTGGGTGTTGGCAGCATCTGGCCCATTTGTTCGAATTTGCCTTCCCAGTGGATGGGTTCCTGTGCGTGTCCGCTGAGCACCAGTAAACTCAACCCCGCAATCATCAATCGCTTCATCTCCATAATTTGGTTCAGGTAAATATTATTTCAGATCTGGCCGGTCTGAGAACCATTTCTTCCGCGAAATCACCAAAAGGCAGTATCTTTCATTAGTACCAAAGAGATACCCGCTATCGCGGAAGAAATCACAATTTTCCAATCGCGCCTGCTTACCCCGAACAGATCGACAAAGATAAAACAAGTTGAGAGAAAGAGCACCACGATAACGATCTGACCAAATTCAAGCCCGACGTTGAATGCAAACAAAGGAAGCGTAATATCCTCACTTTGGCCGAGTATCGCCTGAAGGTAGTTTGAAAATCCCATGCCGTGGATGAGCCCGAAAAACATGGCAAGCCCATAATTGATCTGAATTTTCCCTTCTGGAAACCTGTCCTCCTTCCTGAAGATATTGGAACACGCCGTGAGAAAGATCGTCACGGGGATCAGGAACTCGATCCAATCGCTGTTGACGCGAATGACATCGAAGGTGGCCAGGGCAAGCGTAACGGAGTGGCCGACCGTAAATGCGGTCACAAGTATCAGTACCCGCTTCCAGTCCTGAAGCGTGTATACAGCGCAAAGCGCAATCACGAACAGGATATGGTCGTATCCGTTCAGGTAATCCAGGATATGATCCTTCCCCAGACCAACGTACAACCCGAACTCATTCATCCGCAAAACCAAAAGTTCAAGTATAAGGTTTAATTTTGAATTCGCGTGAATAGGCCTATTTTAACGGCGCAATGATCAGATCTGTGGGTATCAGCGAGCGAACACGAATGCCAGGCTTTCCGGCCATCCTTACCGTTGCCTGCTTCCTGTTGTTGTGTGGCGCCACGCGGGCACGGCATCCCATCCACGTTTCTGTTACGGAAATTGAATACGACCACCCTGAAAGAGAACTGGAGATCATGATTCGCATTTTTATTGATGATCTCGAAAATGCAGTTCGGCGCCATCGCAACGAACCTTCACTTGACATACTGAACCCGGATAAGATCACGACAGAAAAATTGATCCGCGCTTACCTGGAAGATCATTTCAGCGTGGCTCTTGACAACAAAAGGCAGCGGATCGAATACCTGGGGCAGGAGGAAGAAGGGCAGGCCCTGATCTGCTATGTTCTGGTATCCGGAATCCGCAATTGGCAAACCTGCGAAGTAACCAACACGATCCTCCAGGAATTGTACGATGATCAATCAAATATTGTGCACGTTACTGTAAATGGAAAGACAAAGAGCCGGCGATTGGTCAGGGACAATCCGAAAGGATTGTTTTCGTTTGGGGATTAGTCCGTGAAAATCAGGACCATTATGTCGCTCACCCGAACTGCTATGAATATAAACAAAGCGCTAGTCCTTACGTGGATCGTTTGTGTCGCTGCCGGTTGCAACGATAAGGAAGATGAATGCGTGACTGTCCCCGACACCGACGGCATAGGGATCGACCTGCA
>DATBVZ010000073.1:0-4454 GCA_036515095.1 Cyclobacteriaceae bacterium
CCCGAATCTCTATTCCGATCTTACCGTTGTAGCTATTTGGTAAATCATTCACATTGTTGATCATTCCCGGCCCATTATCAATGATCGCCATTTCCGCCTCGATCTTGGGGTCGTCTACGATCGTCTGCCCGTTCGTGTTGATCAGGACAATAGGAAGGTTGGACGAAGTAAATGTTTGGGAAAATACCGGCGTAAGGATCAACGTCGCGAGCACCATGAATACCAGTCTATAGACCATAGCAGGCAGGATTATCCCATCAATTTAGCGAAAAAAAATGTAATGCTGAATTGGTCGTTTTGTCAGGTTATTGCAGATTTCGGCGCGTCTAGAGACGCACGATCGTGCGTCTCTACACAATACGGCGGCCACACGTCAACCTGCCTGCCCTGCAGAAGGCCAGCGCGGCGGCAGGCAGGCACCTCAACACATTATTCCTCTTTCAGCACCTCCGACGGATTCGTCAGCGCTGCCCTGACAGACTGGTAACTTACTGTGATCCAGGTAATGATGAGGATTGCGGCGCCAGCCAGTACAAAGACATTGATGCCGATAGTGATCTTGTATGGAAACTGTTCAAGCCACCGGTACATGGCGTACCAGGAGATGGGGACTGCCAGTACGATGGAGACGAGGATGAGCTTTGTGAAATTTCCGTTCAGGAGCAACACCATTTGGCTGGTGGTAGCTCCCAGTGACTTTCTGATGCCGATTTCCTTCTTGCGTTGTTCAGCGGAATACGTTACCAGTCCAACCATACCGATCATTGCAATCAGGATGGAAAGGCAGGTAAAGAGTGTAAAAAGTCCTCCAAGACGCTCCTCCTGCTGGTACTTCCGGATCCATTCCTCCCTGAGAAAAGAGTATTCGAACGGCGCATCACGGATGAGGCCCGACCAGGTAGATTTCAGATCGTTTAACAGCCGGCCGACTGATTCACCCGAGATTTTCAGCGCGACAACACGATTGCTGTTCCAGGTAGGAGAATCCACATGGTAAAATATCACGGGGGCAATGTTGGTTTTGAGGGATTCAAAGTGAAAGTCGCGTACAACCCCCTTCACATCCTTAGGACCCATTTCATCACCCATGTATACGATCCTTTTTCCGACGGCCTCGTCGGGCGTCCAGCCGAACAACCTTGCAGTCGTCTCGTTGATCAGAACCTTTCCGGCATCAGCAGCGGCACCTTCCTCATATGCTTTGCCGGCCACAATTTCCATACCCAATGTTTCTATTAGATACTCATCCATTAGCATCATGGAGACCGGAAGCTTCTCGGTCCCTCCTTCTTTCATAAAGATATCCTCCAGACCTCCGCGCCCGGGAACATCCATGGCAATTGCTGCTTTCATCACCCCGGGGATATTGGCTGCCTCGTTGCGAAAAGCCTCAATATGCTGTCCCAGCTTTTCCGCATGATTGATCACAAGCACATTCTCCGAAGAGAATCCCAGGTCCGATCGTTTGAAATAATCCAGTTGCTGGTACACAATGATCGTGGATGCTATAAACCCGACAGAGATTACAAATTGTAACACAACCAGCACATTCCGGAGTCCTGATCGCCGTTGTCCGGTGAACAGCTTACCCTTCAGCACCTTTGCCGGATGAAGCGCAGTGAGATAAAATGCAGGATATGCCCCGGCAAGGATTCCGACGCCCAGGATAAGGGCGGGTAGGAACCAGAAGATGTCGGCTCCCCAGACGGCGAGCGCCGGCATTTGCACGGACAGGCCCTGGCTTATGGCAATGCGCAGCAATTCCGTCAAGCCCAGGCTGACAACCGTGGCGAACAACGTCAGCAAAATGCTTTCCATCTGAAACTGAACGATCATGGAACTGCGATAGGCACCGAGTACCTTTTTGACGCCCACTTCCTTTGCGCGTTTGGTCGCCCGGGCGGTTGTTAGGTTGATGAAGTTGATGACCGCCAGCAGAACAACAAACAGCCCGACGGCGCTGAAAATGTATACGTAACGGATATCGCTCACCACGCCAACGCGGTTTCCTTCATCGCGCGAGTAGAGGTGTATTTTCTCCACAGGCTGCAGGTAGAAATTCCAGCCGTCTTTTTCTTTTATGAAGTCTTCGTAGTTTATTCCGAATCGCGCGAAGGTGGGTGCCACATGACGGGAGGCAAGCTCTTCAAATTTTATCTCCAGCGCAGTGCTATTCGTGCCTGGTTTTACTTTTATGTAGGTTACCACCTGAGTCCAGATCCAACTCCACTCAAATTCCTTAATGGCAGGATTGGTGTAAATCGACATCAGGTAGTCAAAATGAAAATGAATATTATCCGGTTGCTTCTCGGTAACGCCGGTGACTTGAGCCGGAATACGGTCGTCCCCAATAAGCACGGTTTTTCCCAATGCCGGTTCGTCATCAAAAAGGCGTTCGGCTGCTTCGGGTGACAATACGACTTTGTTCATACCCTTAAGGGCGGTTTGAGGATCTCCTTCCCGGAGTTTGAAGGCGAAGAAGGAAAAGAAATTGGAGTCGGCGGCCAGTATGCTTTCTTCATAGAAAGCCCTGACTTCACTTCCGTCGTCGTATCTTACAAGCTGTCCAAAAGGCGTATTGATCCGGGTTGATGCTTCCACCTCTTCGTAATCGTCCACCAGTGTCTGCGCCAGGGGCAATCCTGTCGAACTCATAACACCACCCTGCGGGTTCCATATGGCGGTCTGGTTTACACGGTACATCCTTTCAACATCCGGATGCATTTGATCGTAACTTAGCTGCTGTTTTATATAGGAGAATATCAGCAGGCATGAGGCCAGGCCCACAGCCAACCCAAATACGTTGATGAGACTGAAATAGCTGTCCCGAAAGATACTTCGCAAGGCGATAGTGAAAAAGCTTTTTAGCATGGCGTAGTGTAATCCTTTAATTCAAACCGGATAAGAAAATTATAGTACTATGGTCCAATGATTCATAGTTAAGTGAACCCCCGGGCCGGTAACGGAAGCCTTGCAGGATAGCATACCAACAGTGGCAAATGCCATGGCGACAACCAGGAATCCGATTCCAATCCGAGTGTGAAGGGCTGACGAGGTAATTCCGGATCATAGTGCTCAGCGATTTTAATGGATGTTGCTACTCATTCCTTAGTGCATCAACCGGGTTGGCCGTGGCTGCGCGGAGTGACCGGTAGCCTACCGTCACAAACGCAATGGCCAGGGTGGCGGCAATACCTGCAGCGAACATGGTCCAGCCCAACGGGATGCGGTAGGCAAAGTTCTCCAGCCACATGCTCATGATGTAACCGGAAAGTGGCGCAGCAACAAAGAAAGCAATTACGATCAAAAGGATGAATTCCTTTGAGAAGATGAGCATGATTTGCCTTGTCGTGGCCCCCAGCACTTTACGAACACCAATCTCCTTTTCCTTCTGGTTGGCGATGTATGAAATCAATCCATAGAGTCCCAGGCAACTGATGAAAATTGCGATTGAACAAAATATGATCAGCAGCACCGACATCTCATGCGTATCTTCATAAAACTGTGCGATCTCCTCATCCAGGAATTCGTAGCTAAAAAGAAAAGCAGGGTATTGAGCCTGCCATGATCTTTCGATCGACTCGATGGTGCTGTTAAATTGACCGGGCTTGAGCTTGACGACCAGGTTGCGATAGCCCCATGGATCTTTCAACAAAATTGTCGGTTCAATCGGGCGTTCAAGTGACATGGTGTGAAAGTCCTTAACCACACCGATAATGGGCAAATTGCGGCCCCACATGCGAAGGTTTCTCCCAAGGATCTCTTCGGGCTGAAGATTGAACCACTGAACAAAACGCTCATTTACGATCCATGCATTGGCGGTATCCACATCGTCAAATGGTCTGCCGGCCACCAGTTCGATATCAAACAGATCCAGGTATGTCCAATCCGCTGCCTTGATTTGAGCAACGTTGTTGGTGCTCTCAAGGCCGGTGATCTCAAATGAGGACATGTTAACAGAGCCACTGGACGGCGGCGTGCTGCACAAGCTCACCTGCTGTACTCCGGCAAGGTCGCGCACCTGGGCAAGTACCGACATTTTAGAGTTGACGCTATCTCTCAGCGGCAGCGGAATTGTAATGACCGCTTCCTTAGTAAACCCAAGATCTTTTGAACGGAAGTAATCCATTTGAGAAAGCAAAATGATGGTTCCCACAATAAGAAATTGGGAGATGGCAAACTGAAAAACCACCAGCGCCCTACGAAGGAAATAACCTCCTGAAGTACGGTTGGTGAGTTTGTTCTTCAGGGCCAGCGCCGGACTAAATCCTGAAAGCAGGAAAGACGGATACAGGCCCGAAATCAGGCTGACTGTCAACCAGATTCCTCCGAGGAAAATCCACAACGTTGGCTGGCTAAGGTTGATGTGCAGGTCCAGTTCCAGAAAGTCATTCAGCCTGAGGAGCGCGAGCTCTGCAAGTCCCGCGGAGGCCATTACCGCGAACAGGGTCACC
>DATBVZ010000074.1:0-5696 GCA_036515095.1 Cyclobacteriaceae bacterium
CTACGTATTATGCCTTTTTCCAGGTGATGGAGAGCCTGGGTTTGAAAGTGGTGGAGGTGCCGACCAACCCGGTGACGGGAGTCGACCTTGATTACCTTGAAGATGCGATCAGACGATTCAATGTAAGGGCATGCCTGTTCGTGCCCAACTTCAACAACCCGATGGGCAGTTGCATGCCGGACGAAAATAAAAAGCAGTTGGTGCAGATGCTTGCCATAAGAAATATTCCCCTCGTCGAGGACGAGATCTATGGCGAAATGTATCACGGCAGGGTCCGGCCCCGTACATGCAAGAGTTACGATAAGGAAGGACTTGTTTTACACTGCGGATCTTTTTCCAAATCGCTTGCCCCGGGTTACCGGATAGGATGGGTTATTCCCGGAAAGTTCAAAGACCAGGTCGTGCGGTTGAAACGGATGCATACTGTTTCAACCAATACCCTTACCCAGGCTGCTATCGCGCATTTCCTGAGTGTGGGAAGGTACGAGCTGCACCTGCGCCATCTTCGGAAGGCTTTGCATACGCAAACGTTGCGATACTCGCAGGCGATATCGGAATACTTTCCCGACGATGTGCGCATGACGCGCCCGCAAGGCGGTTTTGTATTATGGGTTGAACTGAACAAGAGAATTGATGCATTCAAACTTCATAAGCGGGCGTTGAAACACAGGATCGGCGTAGCGCCCGGCCAGATGTTTTCGTCCAAGATGGGTTTTCAGAATTGCATACGTATTGGTTGCGGTGAACCCTGGAGTGATGGGATCGAGGGTGCGATTGTGAGATTGGGGAAGCTGGTGAAGGAACAGTCTCCAGTCACCAGTCTCCAGTAGGCAATCCCCAGTCATCAGTCTCCAGTCTTCAGTTGCCAGTTGGCAGTCATCAGTCTCCAGTCTTCAGTCGGCAGTCTTCCAATAGGAATAAGGTCATTCAAAAGGTATAACTACTGGCCTATTGGTATATTTTTCTTAAGTTGCATCCGTAAATCAAAAACCCATGATTTTATGGAGCCCTCTTTCAAAAACCTTGTAGTTTACAAGAAAGCGTTTGCTTTGGCTATGGATATCTTTGAGGTATCACGATCTTTTCCGAAGGTAGAGACATATTCGCTAACAGATCAGATCCGACGAAGTTCACGATCTGTGGCAGCTTGCATTGCCGAGGCTTATAGAAAGCGATCCTACCCGGCACATTACGTCAGCAAAACATCCGATGCCGACATGGAAAACAGCGAAACGAGTGTATGGCTGGAGTTTGCTCTTTCCTGTAAATACATTAATGAATCCAAATGGAAGTTCCTGGATGAAAAAGTGCGTGAAATAGGTAAACTGCTCAATCATATGATTCACCATCCGCAAAAGTATGCCTGACTGTCCATTGGTGCCTACTGCCGACTGAAGACTGGAGACTGTGTGTTGCCAATTGCCTACTGCCCACTGTTCACAAACTCCCCCCTTCAACAAGCACCGGCTCTACGGAAAGTTCGATAAGATCTTTCTCGCCGGACAAAAAGTCCATCATGTGGGAAAAGGCCAGGTTGCCTAATTTAATACCGCTGGTTTCGATGTAGGTAACTTCCGGAAAATAATGCAGGGGGAAAGAACCATTACTGATTGAAAGAATGCCGACGTCGTTGGGGATCTTTGAGCCAAGAACCTGCAGCGCTTTCATCGCCCCGATAAGGATCTCATCGGTCATGCAGAAAATGGAATCCGGTTTCGTGTTCGATTTCATTGCCTTGATCACTGCCTTATCGGCCATCTCTGAATTGAGTGCGAACTGTGTGGAGTAGTTTTGCTCCATTCCTTTCTCGTCAAAGGTCCGCGAAAACGCCTCAGCGCGCCATTTGGTTATTGACATGTTCGGGTCCCCAAAAAGGGAAAGCACGTTGCGTTTTCCCTTTTGGATCAGGTAATCCGCTGCCATTCCTGCGGCCTTCTCATCATCAAACCGGATCTTATGGCACGCCAGCCTTTCCGGTACCTTATCGAAAAAGACAACCGGCATTTCCTGTTGCTGCAACCGCTGGAAGTGCTCGTAATTGGCAGTTCGGGAACTCACGCTTATGAAAATTCCTACGGTCCGCCGCTGCTTACAGATCCTCAGGTTATCAAGTTCTACCTTTGGGTCATCACCTGAAATCAGTATGATGAGCGAATACCCCTGGCTTCTTGCCTGCTCCTCTACAGCAGCTATAAACGAATCGTAAAAATACCCCGACAGGGAAGGGACAATGACGCCAAACTCCCTGCTGGTGTTGGTGCGGAGGCTGACGGCATAGGCATTTGGCTCGTAATCCAGCTTACGGGCGAGTTCGAGCACGCGCCTCCTCGTTTCCGGAGCGATGTCAGGATGGCCTTTCAGCGCCCTTGATACCGTTGAGGGACTCAATTTGAGCATCTTGGAAAGTTCGAATACCGTGGTTGGTGCCTTCATCATCATCACGCATCAGGGTGGTCAATTTAAGAATTTTATGAGCGGATTTACCCGTCGGCATTTAATCCTCCGGTTGCTTAAAGTCGCAATACCCAAAAGCGCCCGGTAGGTTGGCGACATGCGTGTATGAGTAGATTCGGAGGAGGAGACAGTCATACCGTCGCAAACGTTTGCGATTCCGATTTAAATTAAAAAAATACGAAAATGTGCCGGTTTTTGTTCTATCTTTATTAATAGTGTGTTTTGACCCTGGAAGGGCGTTGCACATGATCCAATGTTAACCCATAACTTAATTGATCAGTATGTCAAGATTCTATCTGTATTTAAGCAGGTGCACGACGGTATTGCTTATGATGACTGCGTCTGTAGCGTGGTCGCAAAGTACTGTTTCGGGACGCGTTACTTCCGCCGATGACGGAAGCGGCCTGCCTGGTGTAAACGTTCTGGAGAAGGGGACACAAAATGGCACGGTAACAAATGCCGACGGGTCCTATTCACTAACTGTTGGCGGTGATGCCACGTTGGTATTTTCATTTGTAGGTTTTCTCACCACAGAGGTCGCCGTCGGAGCTCAGTCCACGGTCGACGTAGCATTGCAATCGGATGTCACCGCCCTCACTGAAGTAGTGGTGGTCGGATATGGCACCCAGGAAAAGAAAGAAATTACCAGCGCTGTAAGCAGCATAAAGGAAACGGACTTTAACCGGGGTACGGTAAATGATCCTGTTCAATTGCTGCAAGGCAAAGTGGCTGGTTTGAACATCACCCGTCCGGGTGGTGACCCCAACGGTGGTTTTGCCATTAGGCTAAGGGGCGTTTCAACGTTTGGTGCAAACACGGAACCGCTCATCGTAATTGATGGTGTAATCGGAGGATCACTCGATACAGTAGATCCGAACGACATTGCCTCCGTAGACATATTGAAGGACGCATCCGCTGCAGCGATATATGGAAGCCGTGGTGGCAGTGGTGTTGTGCTTATCACCACCAAAAGCGGGAAGGCCGGAAGGGTCAGTGTCGAGTACAACGGCTCCGTTGCAGCTGAGTCCATTGCCAATACCATTGATGTGATGAGTGCAGAGGAGTACCGGCAGGTACCTGGCGCACGGGATCTTGGATCCAGCACGGATTGGCTGGATCAGGTTACCCGCACCGGCCGGGCCATGGTACATAACCTGTCTGTGGGAGGTGGAACACCCACTACCACATACCGGGTATCCTTTAATTACCGTGGCGAGGAAGGGGTTGGCAAAGCATCTGGTTTTGATCAGCTTAATGCGCGGCTCAATCTGTCACAAAAAGCATTAAATGACAGGGCAACTTTTACGTTTGGCCTGTCGACGACATCGAAGGAAGCTGAACTGGGTTTCGATGAAGCATTTAACTATGCCATAATAGCAAACCCGACCATGCCCATTTATGACAACACCACAACAAGCCCGACAGCAGGCGCAAACTATGGCGGATATGCCGAACGGGACATTTTCGATTTCTATAATCCCCTGTCAATCGTTGAACAAACGGTTAACGATAAGAAGGAAACCCGTTTTCTGGTAAGCCTCAGAGCTGAATACGATTTCAGCGATATTGTTGAGGGCCTGACCGCTTCTGCTTTTTACTCACAGCAACGCGAGAATGATCTGGCGGGAGCCTTTGCACGGAAAACTTCCAAACTCGGTGGCGGGAACGGACTTGGACGTGCCGCCCGGGGAACAGAAGACCGGTTTAATCACCTGTTTGAAACTACACTGAACTATAACAAGGGCATAGGAACTGCCGATCTGAATTTGCTTGGAGGTTATTCTTACCAGTATTTCTTTACTGAAGGTTTTGGCATGGAGGGTGGCAATTTCCTGACTGACGCCTTTACCTACAACAACATGGATGCCGCCCTTGACTTTCAAAACGGTTTGGGGGAGGTTTACAGCTTCGCCCACTCCAATACCCTCGTAGCCTTTTTCGGACGAGCTAATCTGAATTTCGCCGGCAACTACTTCCTGTCTCTTAGTGCACGGTATGAAGGCTCCTCGCGCTTCGGAGAAAACAATAAATGGGGAATTTTCCCGGCCGTCAGCGCAGGGGTAACCCTTAGCAACCTGGTATCCATTCCCGCGGTTAATTCCCTCAAGCTGAGGGCCAGCTACGGCATCACCGGAAACCAGCCCAGTGACTCCTATATTTCTTTGCAACGTTTTGGGCAGACCGGCAGCTTTTTCTTTAATGGAATATATGGACCGAGTTACGGACCAATCAGTAACCCGAATCCTGACCTTTCATGGGAAACCAAAGCAGAGTTTGACGTTGGAGTAGACTTTAGCATGCTTGATAACCGGTTGACCGGTACCATTGATTACTACACCAGGAACACAAAGGACCTGTTGGTTGGGGTCAATGTTCCCGTACCGCCGAACCTGTTTCGGGAAACCATCGTGAACATTGGCGAAATTCAAAATCAGGGACTGGAGTTTGCCTTTACGTATGCGGCTATCAACAAGGCAAACTTCACCTGGGAAACCGGTATCAACTGGACGAATTATCTCAGCAACAAGATCGTGAGCCTTACTTCGGGAGAGTTGAGTTTTGGTGAGGGCGGCGTTATTTATCGGTCGGGGATGGGATCTCCGGGACAAAACGATACCGAACTCGTGCGGGTTAAGGAAGGGGACGAATTTGGCCAGCTTTGGGGACCGGTAAAGGAAGGTGTGAACGATGACGGCACTCCCAAATTCGCCGACCTGAACGGAGACGGAACATTCTGCGATTGTGATGACGACCGTACTGTTATCGGCAATGGAATGCCCAAGTTCCAGTTTGGATTCAACAACAGTTTCACCCTTGGCAATTGGGATCTGAATGTGTTCTTGCGGGGTACCTTCGGTCATGATCTGCTGAACAGCTACCGGGGGTTCTATGAGAACAACGAAGTGACCACGGTCGGTAACTACAATATCGTAAACACGAAGTATTACGATCCGGCGATTACCAAAGCCGTGGTAAACAGCTCGCATGTTGAAGACGCATGGTTCATCAGGCTTGACAATGCATCGTTGGGATACAGTTTCCCGATGACGGGTGGCGCGGTCAACAAATTCAGAATGTACTTTGCGGCGCAGAACCTGTTTACTATTACGGACTACACGGGTATTGATCCGGAAGTCAGGTATGCCGACAGAGGCGACAGTCCTACCAATCCGAATGATCCGGGGGATGGCTTGTCACCGGGGATTGAAAGACGTTCAACCTATTTCACGACCCGCATTTTT
>DATBVZ010000075.1:0-11534 GCA_036515095.1 Cyclobacteriaceae bacterium
CCCTATACCCTATACCTTATACCCTATACCCTATACCCTATACCCTATATACCCTATATACCCTATACCGATTACCACTCACCCCTTACCACCCCCATTACCCGCATCACAACACGGTCGCAGCGGGAGTTGCCAAATTCGAAAATTTCGCCACCGGCGGAGATTTTATAGAGCGTATCTTTCAGGATGGTTCTGGCGCGGTGAAGCCGAACCTTTACATTAGGTTCGGATAGTTCCAGGCAGCTTGCTATTTCTTCATTTTTCATTCCCTCTACTTCTTTCAGCATGTAGATGATCCTGTATTTTTCAGGGAGTTGGTCAATTGCCTTCTCGATCAACTGGCGTGTTTCAAGATTAATGGCCTGCTTCTCCGGATTCATTAGCTTGTTGTCTGGTAATTGGATGATTTTTTCCCCGTCGACATCAACATCGGTGACATACACAGACCTGCTTTTTTTGATTCGCCTGAGACGCAGCAGCGCCTCGTTGATACCGATCCTTATCAGCCACGTTGAGAAAGCCGCGTTGCCCTGAAATTGTTGCAGTTTGTCGAAGGCCTTCATATACGTATTCTGCATGGCGTCCTCAACATCTTCCTCATCCCGCAGGTACCCCCTGATTACGCGATACAGCGTTTGATTGTAGCGTCTGAGCAAGATCTCAAACAATTCCTTTTCTCCGCCCAAAACGCGGTTGACAACCACCTCGTCCTGCATCTGGGTAGGCAGGTGTTCGCGTAAAGGCACAATTTTCATCCGGTATGATTTATCAATTAGATACGAAGATTTGCAAATAGTTACAAGTCTTTCCGCTACGATTCAGGTTGCAGATCTGAATTAAATTAACGGCCTTCGTGTTAGCATTTGGTGAATCCGCATACCTTCAGGGTGTGCGGTCGTGCATTCGCAAAACTTCTTAACCATCCAGCCATGAGCAAGTATACGGTAAGTGTAAAGTCCGTTGAGAGCGTTACGCATGATGTCCTGAGGATCCGGACAGAAAAACCCCCGGGCCTGACGTTTACACCCGGTCAGGCGACAGAATTATTTATTGATAAAACCGGATGGGAGACGGAGGGGAGGCCTTTTACTTTTACCAGTCTTCCCGACGATGAATACCTGGAATTTACGATCAAGACGTATGCTTCGCGAAAGGGTGTGACTAATGAACTGAGGAAACTCAAAGGCGGAGATGGGCTAATACTGAATGACATCTTTGGGGCAATCGCCTACCGGGGCGAAGGCACATTCATTGCAGGCGGGGCAGGTGTGACGCCCTTTATTTCCATTTTCAGGTTTCTGAGATCCAAAAGCGAGATCGGTAATAACAAACTCATTTTTGCCAACAAAACGAAAGCGGATATCATATTGAAACAGGAGTTCGATAGTATGTTAGGAACGAACTTCATTACTATTTTGTCGGATGAGAAGACGGAAGGCTATGCCCATGGGCTGATCACAGTGGACTTTCTGAAGGCCCACGTTACGGATTTCAACAGGCCATTCTATGTATGCGGCCCTCCGCCGATGATGGATTCCCTGGAGGCGCAATTGTCGGATTTGAAGGTAGACGGGAAACAGGTTGTTAAAGAGGAATTCTAAGGCAGCGCTGCTGAGGTGTCCCCTTAACCATAGTCCGGTGGCGCCCCGATGATGGGCCGGCATGTGCATGAGGCAATCGCCCATGCTGAAGGCTAGCGCGAGGCAGTCACATCGACACCTGTTTCTGATTGGCACAATATTGCCAATCTGCGCATTTGAACGGTTTGGATAAAATTCAGGTTATCTGATAAGAAAATTGAACCACAATAATGAAAACCAAAAGGATTGCCATTAACGGATTTGGCAGGATCGGGAGAGCTGCCCTCAAAGTGATCATGAATATCCCTGAATTGGAAGTTGTTGCCGTCAACGATATCATGAGCATTGACAACGCCGCGTATTTGTTCAGGTACGACAGCGTATACGGCAAGATCGGCAAAGAAGTAAAGGTTGAAGGCGACCATTTGATTGTAGGAGACAGCAAGATTCAATTCCTTACTGAAAGAGATCCGGCAAAGCTTCCATGGAAGAAGCTCGAAATTGATGTGGCAATTGAGAGTACAGGTCTCTTCACAAAGAGAGAGGATGCCGAAAAGCACATTCATGCGGGAGCAAAGACCGTAGTGATCTCGGGTCCTACCAAGAGCAAGGACACACCCACGGTTGTTCATGGGGTAAATACAGCCGACGGGAAGACAGCAATCTTTTCGTGTGCGAGCTGTACAACCAATAACGTAGGACCGGTGATGGAGATACTTGACAGGAGGCTGGGTATCAGGAAAGCCATTCTCAGCACGATACATGCGTACACGGCTTCTCAGTTGCTGGTGGACGGTCCTTCAAAAAAGGAACCGCGCATGGGCCGCGGAGGAGCCGTCAATCTGATCCCGACGTCAACAGGCGCTGCTGTCGCTACAGCCAAAGCGTTGCCTCAGCTGGAAGGCAAGTTTGACGGAATTTCAGTGCGGACTCCCGTGCCCGTAGGCTCTATTTCCGATATTACACTGCTGGCTGCCAGGAACACTACACCGGAGGAGGTCAACGCCATCTTATTGGAAGAATCGAAGTCCGACCGGTACAAATACGTTCTTCATGTTTCGGATGAGCCGCTTGTATCATCGGATATTATCCAAAGCCCGTTTGCCAGCATCGTAGATGCGGAGATGACCCGGGTGGTCGATGGCGACCTTGTGAAAGTCATGGCATGGTATGATAATGAGTGGGGTTTTACCAATCAGATGATCCGCCAGATCCGGGAACTATAGTTCTGTGTGAATCCCAACACCTTGCACACCAAATACACCTGCATACCTATATACCCCTTACACCCTACTCAGGTTCGTAATTCTGGAAGGTATACGAGAACCCCAATGCAAACGCCTGACTCACCTGAATTCCGGAGTCCTGGTCGAAGTCGTAGAGCAATGTTCCGCCCAGGCTGGTGGTGATAAAATTATTCACCTTGGCGCTCAGCATCAGATCCAGCCGGTGGTCGATGGTTTTCATTTCCAGCGTTTCATAATTGGCAAACAGGGTGTATCTCCACTTCAGGTTCAGGTTTTCGGCAATGTCTTTGTCGAAGTCGGCCACTAACTGGAATGCAAGCCACTCGAATCGGGTGTTGTCCGGGGGAGTCACACCATAGGGTTCAGGGCCCACGGTAGTTACAAACCTTTCCGGATCACTGACAATAGTTATCCGCGGCGCAAGAGGAGCGATCCGCACCTTGAAATAGTCTGTCGGATGATACTCAAATCCAAGCGCCAGGGTTATGAAAGCCGGTGCGAAAAGGTCAGAGATCAGTTCGCTTGTATTATCATCAAGGTAATTGTATCCTTTGGTGAACTGGCTGAGAAACGAAAGTGACGCGAAAAGATCCCATTTGGAATTGATAGCATATCCATATTTCGTGTCCAGGAAAATCCGGTCCAGCGTTTTGCGGTTCCCCTGCCCCTCGTTATTCACAAAACCATAGGCCAGGTCAATTTCATTGTCCCATGAATTTCTGTCTTTTTTGTAGTTGGCCTTGTAATTGAACAGGCCGTTGAAGCCCACGGAGTTTACACCCCCTGCTTTCCAGTTGGACGAAAAGGAAGCCTGATTCAGATTCAGCCCGATGGTGAGATGTTTTCTCCAGTTGCTTGTCGTGTCGGGTTTTACGACCTGTCCAAATGATAATCGCGTCAGGAACATGATTGCGAATAAGAGTAAACCGGTTCTCATTTTTCAGTCATTTTTTGGTTGTAATGGTCTATGATTTTTATTTACCTATTTCGGTATTCGTTCAAACGGACAGCTTACGCGTTATGGTGCGGGTAGTCCTTGATCAGTGGTGCAGTCTGGTAGTGGTTGTGGCGGATCACCAGTAAAGAAAAGTTCCAGCGCGCCACGGGATTTTCTCCTTGTGCGGTAAGGCTGAGTCGTCCAACACGCCATTCCGCTGGGGCAGGCGGAATACTTTGTAAAGGAATTTAACAATTATTTGCCATTATTTGCTAATCGCCAACTTTAATATCATATGAGGTCGTAAATCTTGACGATAGGTGTGCTGCGGAATTTAGTCAACACTTGAATCCGGCAGGGTTGGGATGAAGCCGTTCATAATTCAATTCTCCTTTTTAAAATTTCAATTTCCGAACAAAGAAAACCGAACTAACGAATTGCTTCAAACGCCAGGACGGGCTTTTGTAAAAAGCCGGAAACAAATTCGGCCAGACCTTGATACCACCTTAGCCATTGTGTTCCCTGTGCACATGAAACCTTACATTTTTTCAATCCGATGCTGAGGAAATTTCGGAGTCTTAATCATTTCCCCAGCTGGAATATTGCCGGAGACTGAGGGCACGGGTATCAGCAGTCCTCAGATACCTTATGATCATCGGATCTGTCGTTTCGTTATGCCTAACGATGCCATACTGGCGCATGGAGAGGAGTTGTTGGAATAAGAAAGCGACATATTGACACAAAATTAGGGCTGTAGGTCTCCCGGCATACTTTTTCATGTATGCGTTATCGAAGTTGAAAATGTTGAACCTTAAACAGCAAGTTTTATGAGTCTCGTAAGGTATAATTCGCTACTGAATGACTTCGTACCGATGTCGTTCAACGCGGTGATCGATCGTTTTTTCAATGATTCGGCCGCACGCTCCGGTGGAGCCGCATACTCCTTTGTTCCCAATGTGGATATCCTGGAAAATGAGAAAGCATACGAAGTGCACGTAGCCGTTCCCGGCATGAACAAGGAGGATTTTAAGCTGGATCTTAATGAAAATCGCCTGACCGTCAGCGGCGAAAGGAAATTCACCCGTGAAAATAAAGATGGGGGCGTTCGGTCCGTAGAAACGCAATACGGTTCCTTTAGCCGTTCCTTCAACTTGCCTGAGCATGTCGACGGCACTAAAATCAGCGCCCGGTACAATAATGGGATTCTGGAAATTACCATTCCCAAAGACGAGAAAAAGGCATTGAAGACCTCGATTAAGGTCAGTTAAGTTAGTTTGGATCGTTGGTAAGTGGGGTGAGGCGTCCCGGCGAAAGCCGGGGCGCCTTTTTGGTTTCGGCTGTATTTTCTCGGAAAATTGCACTATTTTTCCTTAGCATATTGTTTTATCATGAATCGGGGAAGGGTATGAAGCGTTCCATTTTAATTGCATTGGTAGTTGTGGCCGCATGTACAGGCGGTGTGTTGGGATCGCTTATTACCATCCGGTATTTCGGCAGTTCCATTGCCTCGTATACTTCGATTGACGATCACCAGAAATTGCAGCTCACCAATTATCGGCCCGATACTTCTTACAGCATACCGGAAGGCCTGGACTTTTTGAAGGCAGCCAGGGCGGTTACCCCAAGCGTCGTGCATATCCGAACTTCCTACGGTGCAGGAGAATTCAGCATGAATCCGCTTCAATTCTATTTCGATAAGCCTGCCCGGTCATCGGGATCGGGCGTTGTGGTCTCTGACGACGGGTATATCGTCACCAACAACCACGTTATCGCAGAAGCAACGAATATCGAAGTGGTCATGAACAATAACCAGCGCTACTTCGCCAAGCTGGTGGGCGCAGATGAAACCACTGACCTTGCCCTCCTGAAGATCCAGGCGCACGGTCTTCCTTTTGTCCGGTACGGTAATTCCGATAGCGTTAGTCCCGGTGAATGGGTATTGGCCATCGGCAATCCGTTCGATCTGAATTCCACGGTAACTGCCGGTATTGTTAGTGCAAAGGCAAGGAATATCGGAATTCTCAGGGACCGGAATAACCTGCAGGTCGAGTCCTTCATTCAGACGGATGCTGCCGTGAATCCCGGCAACAGCGGGGGTGCACTCGTTAATCTTAATGGCGACCTCATCGGTATCAATACGGCAATTGCCACCAGCAACGGCACCTACCAGGGCTATTCATTCGCTATTCCGGTAAGTCTGGTCAAAAAAGTTGCCGATGATTTGCTGGAATTCGGGCAGGTTCAACGGGGCCTTCTGGGCATCGAGATCGCTGACGTCAACGCGAGGGTTGCTGAAGACCTGGGGCTTGTTACCAACCAGGGTGTGCTGGTGAGACGGGTAAATAAGGCAAGCGCCGCGGAAAAGGCAGGTATCCTGGCCGGGGATGTGATCGTTGGAATTGAACACAACACCGTGAATTCAGTTTCTGAGTTGCAGGAATACGTAGCCCGGCATCGTCCCGGGAAGGAAATCACAGTCACGTACATCAGGAACGGCGAGCGGAAAGTGACTACCTCCAAACTAAGAAATTATGCAGGCACCAGCGAAGTGGTAGCCCGCGAAGTAGTATATACACTCATGGGCGCTACGTTCGAGGATGTGCCTTTCGGTGAACTTTCCGGATTGGAACTGGAAGGGGGCGTGAGGATAACGGACGTCGAAAATGGAAAATGGAAGGACGCCGGTTTTATAGAAGGCTTTGTGATAGCGTACATTGATAAGATACCCGTTGAAAATGTTGCCGACCTCAACCGGATTCTTGAGTTCAAACGCGGCGGTATCCTGGTTGAGGGATTTTTTGCCGATGGGGAAAAAGGCACTATCGGACTGGACTGGTAAGCTGCTCAAAACGCATACGCTACTGTGAAAAGCCTTTAATAGCGCCCTGTTTACTTTACACTTGCTCCATAATTCTTAGCTTTGTCCCGTTACAAATAACCTGGAAATATGCCTGCAGGTAGTATAAGGGATTCGTTAAAGGAATTGGGCATCGGCCACAAGAATTCCGGGGTCTCGACAGGTACAAAATGGCTGCGGTCCTCAGGACCTCTGCTGGCATCGGTGTCACCTGTCGACGGCAGGACTGCAGGAATGGTCAGCGCAGCGGACGCGGCCGGCGCAGACCGCGTGATTCAAACCGCTACCCGTGCTTTTACCGAGTGGAGAACCTGGCCGGCGCCGCGACGCGGTGAGGTTGTGCGACAGATCGGTGTTGCCTTGCGGAGGCACAAACAATCCCTGGGAAAACTGGTTTCTTACGAGATGGGCAAATCCCTGCAGGAAGGATTGGGTGAAGTACAGGAGATGATAGACATTTGCGATTATGCAGTAGGTCTTTCACGTCAGTTGTACGGCCTCACCATGCATTCCGAACGACCGCACCACCGGATGTACGAGCAATGGCATCCGTTGGGACCGGTCGGAATTATTTCAGCATTTAATTTTCCCGTAGCAGTCTGGTCGTGGAATGCTATGGTCGCCTGGGTGTGCGGCGATACCTGCGTCTGGAAGCCTTCCGAGAAGACGCCATTGTGCGGCGTTGCATGCCAGCGCATTGTTGAATCCGTGTTCAGAAAAAATAAGGTTCCGGAAGGCGTCTCCTGCCTGGTAACCGGCGACCGCAAGATCGGGGAAATGCTGGCGGACGATCCGCGCATTGCACTTCTTTCTGCCACAGGCTCCACCCGGATGGGCAGGGCAGTTGCACAGCGCGTCGCGGCGCGTTTAGGGCGTGCGTTGCTTGAGCTGGGTGGGAACAATGCCATCATAATTACGGAAACTGCAGACCTGGATGTGTCAATCCATGCCGGTCTTTTCGGTGCTGTCGGGACAGCCGGTCAACGCTGTACGACCACCCGCCGGCTGATCGTGCAGGAGCGTGTATATGATCAGGTATTGCAACGATTGAAGAACGCCTACCAGCGCCTGAGTATTGGTAATCCGTTGGATCCCGAACATCACATGGGACCTCTCATCGATGTGAATGCGGTAAAGGCTTACCGGAAGGCCTTACGCAGCATTGCCGCATCGGGTGGACGCTTCGTTGTGAAAGGCGGTGTTCTCAAAGGGAAAGGCTATGAGTCGGGATGCTATGTTAAACCTGCGATTGCCGAAGTGGAGAACGATTTTCCTATCGTACAGGAAGAGACATTTGCGCCGATACTATACCTGATCCGGTATAGATCGATCGAAGAAGCAATACAACTTCAGAATGGTGTGACGCAGGGTCTCTCTTCGGCCATTATGACTACAGACATGCGACAAATGGAAAAGTTCCTTTCTGTGGAAGGTTCGGATTGCGGGATTGCCAATGTCAATATCGGAACTTCCGGGGCAGAGATAGGAGGTGCGTTTGGTGGCGAAAAGGAAACAGGGGGAGGTCGTGAATCGGGCTCAGATGCCTGGAAAGCTTATATGCGGAGGCAGACCAGCACGATCAACTTTGGAGATACATTGCCACTGGCGCAAGGGATCAAATTTCAAATCTGACACCAAGTTTGTAAATACTGGTCAAAACCTTATTTTTATATATTCAAGTAACCACTATGGCTGAGAAAAAGTACCGGACCGTCATGCTCATTGACGATAATGAGATTGATAATCTTATCAATCAGAAAATGATCGAGGCGGCCTCCATTACCCAAAATAGCTACACCCATACCGGCGCAAAGAGCGCTATCGAATTTCTCCGGAATATGGAACAACTCGACGTCGCGGAGAAAGTCCTCCCCGATGTAATTTTCCTGGACATTGACATGCCGCTCATGGATGGCTTTCAGTTCCTGGATGAGTTTGAGAAACTCAGCAACACCACAAAGACCAAGTGCAAGATCGTCATGCTGACCTCATCGATAAACCCTCAGGATTTCAACCGGTCAAAAAAATACGACAACGTAAAGCTGTATTTAAACAAGCCCCTTTCCCACGACAGCATCCAGCAACTGAGCGTTTAAACTTCGGTGAGTTTGCTGACCAGCTTGTCGTCCAGCTTCACCAGCCGGGTCGGCGCGAAGTAGTTGACGGAAGTGGTATTCAGTTTGGGGATGATAAGATGAATCTTCTTGGCTTTCTCTTTTTTAGCCTCACTGGTTGCTATTTTCAATATTTTTATGAAAAGCTGGATATTTTCGCAGCTGTCTTTACCAAACAGGCGTATCTGGCGCTGAATGCTGTTCGATAGCTGATTGAAAAGCTCGTAATCCTTCAGCAAGGTGTATTGCATGGCCAGCAGCGACTTCACCTCCAGCTGGATAAAGGGGTATTTCTTCAGGCTGATGTCGTTCAGCAGGTTATTGATCAACTTGGCCGCCTCTTCGTGTTTGTCTGCGTAATGGCATGACAAGGCACGGTAGGTGATGTATACAATGTGTTTGGGGACATCCTGCGTATCCACCTCAAGGTCCAGAAACAGGCTTTCGTTGTCGGCATACAACTCCGCCTCCGCTCCCAGCCGGATATGCCGTTCAATCTTTGATATCAGGAATTGGGCAGGAAAACAGTAGGTGGTATAGTTGACCATAAGGTTGGCACAGGCATCATTCACTTCTTCGTAGTATTTCTCTGCCTGCCGGTATACCTTATAATGGTTATAGTACTCAAGCTTGAGAAATTCAAACACCAGGTTCAGGTGATAGTAGATTGCGTCAAGGTGATAGCTTTCGAAGATCTTCTGAACGCGGTCAAAAATATCTTCGATCGACTCGCCATCCTGGTTCATGTTATCATCAACCTCCACAAAAAGCCGGTGAAAGATGTACATGCAGCTCTGGAATACATACAGCCGGTGCGATTCATACAACCTGGCTACGTTTTGCATTTCACGCATCAGCAGGGTAAGCCCCAGCTTTTCGGTAGCATCGCCGTTCATCAGGTAATCGCCGTATTTCTTGAAGTAATCAGCCAGGAGGTCTTCTGCCTTGTCAACAGCAAGCATGTAAGCAACGTGTCGGTTGTATGACTGCGAATACTGGAAAAAGTCGGGGGAATTGGTATTGAGCTTCTTCAGCGACTTGTAGATAACGGTCAGCTCATTCGCCAGGTCGTAGTCGAGAAGTTCTTTCTCCAGTTTCTTCAGGGTGGCAACGGCAATGGCTTTCTTTTTTGTAAAGAGTACCTCGTTGATATTGGCCACCTTCCTGAGAACATCAGTACGGGGACTTTCCAGCTGCTCCATGAGGTATTCTTCAATCTTGAGATTCAACCTGGATCGAAGCGTGTAGTAGGCATTGGCGTTGACATCGAGCTCACTCATTATCTTGTTATCGGACAACTGACGCTCGCGCAGTGCCTTCAGCAGGTAAGCTGATTTTTCCGCATTGCTTTCAATAAGGGAATCATAGATGGCTTTGAAGTCTTTCTCCGAAAGCTGCTTGATGATGTTCTTGAGTTTAGCCATTAGCCGGGGATGTGCATTTTCGCTGGAAAATTTACAAAAATTATCGGTGCATACAATACTAACCTCATACTGGTTTGCCGATTGAATATACTGCTTTTAGATTCACTGCCGTCCGGGTCCGCCGAAAGTTTGTAGTTTTGCACCAATTGGTTGTATTGTGATCAGAATAGTATTAATCGTTCTGCTGGTTGCCGGTGCGTGGGAAGGATGGAGCCAGCCTGGCGCCGAGCATTCGGCTGTGCGCGCCCTCGAGAAGCAAAAGTGGGGTAAGAGCAGGATGATCCTGGAGAAAACACTGCGGAAGGACAGCACGCGCTCCGGCATACTGTACGGTCTTTCGCGCTACTTTTTTTCGCCGGCAAATCCTGACTATCACATCGATTCGGCGCACCTCTACATCAGCAGGTCCCTGGCGATGTATGCCCTTACACGTTTACCCGCGCGGAAGAAGCTGTTGAGAATTCCCCTTGACAGCATGACCCTGCTGCGTTTCCGTGCGAGGATCGACAGCGCTGCTTTCCTTCGTGCCCGACAGGCGAATTCTGAGCCTGCATACAACTACTTTATTGAACATTTTCCATACGCCATTCAGGCGGATACCGCACGACAGCTCCGGAACGAGGCGGCCTGGTCGACTGCTGTCCAGGCTAAATCACCGGCGGCGCTCTCGTTATTTCTTGAGAAATATCCCGATTCGAAGCGGGCTGACGAGGCCAGGGAATTGTATGAAGAACTGCAGTTCAGGATCAGCACCAACGATCAACGGCTGCATAGTTTTGAGTCGTTTCTTGCCGACTTTCCGGCATCGCCCTACCGGCCACTAGTTGAAATGCAGATCCTCGAGATAGCAACGGCGGACGGGAGTTCGGAAAAATTCAGACGATTCATCCGCAATTATCCGGAAGGCAAAGCCGCCAAAAGGGCACGTGACATTCTTTATTACCTGGTGCAGGAAACAGAAAATGCCGGTCAGTCATTTGAATTCAATACCGATTCGATCCGCCACGTGCAAGGTCTCAATGAGAGCTACCTGGTCCCTTTTCAGACCGATGGAAAATTTGGGTTTATGGACGCCAGCGGCCGGGAGATCATTGGCGCTGTAAGTCCCACCTTGTATGAGGATTACCGGTGCGGGAACATCCGGGAAGATGTTATTATGCACGGAGAAAACCTTATTGCCCGCGATGGAACCATCATTTTTCAGGGACCCATTACGGAGTTGAATGATCTGGGCCATGGGTTTATCGGTATTGACGCCGGAGGGTGCTTCCGGGTTATGCACAAGACCGGGTTCAGTGTCGGTGAAGATTGCCTTCAGGATGCAATGGTAATGGACGGCAGGTTTGTCGCAATCCGCATCAACGGCCAATGGGAA
>DATBVZ010000076.1:0-3107 GCA_036515095.1 Cyclobacteriaceae bacterium
TTTGCTTCAATATCTCCGCCGCTTTCAGGCTTGTTCTTCCGGACCCACATACTGTGACAACCGGGATATCGGCTTGCGGGTTCAGATCATCAAGGGCATGCTGATCATCCGCTTTCAGTTTGTCGTAGGCATCGGCGTGAAGGCTTCCGGGTATTAACCACTCTTCCCGCTCTGCTTTTGGCCTCACGTCAACAATGGTAACGGGTATCTTCTTTGCCAGCCACCCGGCAAGGGTCTTCACATCAATTTTCAAATCTTCCGTGGTTGTCATGGTTGTGGTGTTTTTTAATCGTTCAGTTTAGAGAAATCTCAACGGGCAATCCCTGCAATTTCCAGTCGGGGAAACCTTCCTCGAGCCGCGCTACTTTGTATCCGGCTTTTGACAAGATCCTGATGGCTTCATCCGCATACAGGCAGAAAGGCCCGCGGCAATAGGCGACAACCTCTGTTTGTTTGGGTATGTCTTTCAATCTTTTCGACAGTTCATTAATAGGAATCGATATGGCGTCGGCAATATGGCCTTGCTTAAATTCGGACTCGGGTCGCACGTCCAGGATGGTAACCTTGCCCGACCTCAGTTTTCCGATCAGGCCATCGATCGTAACCGTTTCAAAACCAAACTTCGATTTTCTGAAATCCTTCACCACCTTCTCAATGGTTGCAATTCGTTCCACACCCAGGTCACGCAATGCCTTCCATGCCTTAAACACGTTGCTGTCCGAAAGTCTATAATAAATGAAGTTGCCATGCCGGTTGATGTCAACGAGGTACGCTCCCTTCAGTACCTGCAAATGCTGTGAGGCGTTGGCGACTGACAGACCGGTATGCTTTGCGATCTGCTCTACCGAAAATTCGCCCTGGGCCAGAAGCTCAATTATCTCCAGCCGGTGGGGATTTGCCATCGATTTGGTGATTTTTGCCAGCTCGCTATACACGTTGTCTTTGAATACCCTTTTTTTCATTGTTTTCAGGCTTCCTACACCCCAACCGCAAGGAAAATCAAAAGGTTCAACTATTCAATATAATTCTTGAATAGTTTCAAAATAGACAAGAATGTCGTTTTTAGTCAAAAAACGGCGAAACCGGCGCCGGTACCCAGCCAGGATTAATGAGCATTGATTAGGGTTATTGAACGATGCCTCATTCCCAGGACTCATTAACGCATTTCGAAAGAAAGCTGATGGTTCCTTCCAATGCGCGTTTACCTGCTTCGTTGTCAAGATTGAACTGATATTCGTGCGGAAGCCCCGGCGAATAGTCATCGGGAAAGAAAAGACTATCAACCAATACTCCCTTTGATGAAAGTCTTGAGGCCAAATCGTATGAATGGAGGCGCAGGGGGTCTTCATTACCAACTGATATGAATGCGGGTGGAAATTTATCCGTGACAAATTTGATACGGAGAAGTGAACAAACCCGGGGTCGACGAGCGACAGGGCTACTCATTTCTGTATCAGCGTTTAGTTTCTAATCAAGACGATCAGCATCAATGGCACAAATAATTTAGCAAAAAGAATCTGAAGTGCTATTTTTAATGCTTTACGATCGAGAATGTCAATAAGCGAGCTTAATACTACGATTCAGATCTCCTGTATTACGGTATTGGCTCTGGTCGGCTTTTTGCTGACGAAACATGCGAAAAGCGGCCTCAACAGCTGGACGGGGGTTGGTTTTATTGCTGCAATAATTTGCTATTTGCTGATCGAAACCGATGTTGCTGAAGGCAACAAGTTGCTCTGGTACATTTTTCTGACAGGTGCGACCAGTATTCCGGTATTCTTCTTATTGCTTTCAAAGGCAATTTTTGAAGACCGCTTCAAGGTGTCTTATCATGTTGTTTTCTGGTTCCTTATTCAAATCCTTCCGCATTTTCCTATATATCTAAGAGACCACATTTCCTTTGACAGCGATCTCCGCCAGTTCTTGCTTATCATTTCCGAGATCACGTCAATAGGGTTTGTTCTGGCCGGGATTTATACTGCAATGAAAACAAAGCAGGCGGATTTGGTAGAATCACGACTTCGGTTCAGAAGTACCTTCGTTATTATTACTGCCGCCTTAATAGGGGTGACACTAATTGTGGAATCAATTCCGTTAGCCCGGGAGTCGACGGTCACTTTGCAGCTACTTCAGCGCACTTCTATTCTTGCTCTTACGGGATATTTCGTGGTAAACAATTTTCAAATTAAAGCCGGGTTCTTCTTTAAGGAGGTACCTAAAGAAAGGCCGGTTATTCCTCCGGTGGATAAAACCTTACGGTTGAAGCTGGAGGATCTGCTCACGAACAAGAAGATCTATCGAAAGGAGGGCCTGACCATCCGCGAGTTGGCTGAGACCATGAACGAGCAGGAATACAGGGTGAGGCGCCTGATAAATGTTGAACTCGGGTTCAGGAATTTCAATGACTTTTTGAATCAGTGCCGGGTAGCTGAAGCCTGCGAGATTTTGACCGACCCTTCTAAAAACCGGAAAACGATCCTTGAAATTGCTTACGACCTGGGTTATCAATCCATTGGCCCTTTCAATAGAGCATTTAGGGATTTGAAAAACACCACCCCAACGGCCTACCGGAAATCGAGCCAATCCTAAAATCAGGTTGATTTTGAAATCAGCAAGCATTTTTTATTATCAGAAAGACTTCGGACCGCATAAAACCTAGGTTAGCAGCTTAAATCAAACCAAAAGAAACTATGGACTTGAGCCGTTTTATGGAAATCTGGAAGGGAATCCTCTTCTTTGACTTCTTCCGTTACTTTATACCTGCTAGTCTGGCGTTCCTTATCTTTTGGCTGATCGGGAGAAAGACATGGAATCACCTGCTCATTCAAAAGTCGTTTCCCAAGCAAAAACAGTTATGGAAAGAGTTTGGCTATTCAATGAGCACGGTGATGATCTTTTCATTGATTGGAATTGGAGTTCTTACCTCAGAAAAAGCAGGAATAACGTTACTATATCATGATCTCAATGCCTATGGAATCGTCTACATGATCTTCAGCCTTGTTGTCGCTATCGTATTCCACGACTTTTACTTCTACTGGACTCACCGGTTCATGCATCACAAAAGGGTATTCAAGTACGTCCACAGCGTACACCACGAGTCAACCAAT
>DATBVZ010000077.1:0-7556 GCA_036515095.1 Cyclobacteriaceae bacterium
ATAACCGCGGCGCTGCCATTACCGCCTCATTTTCAGGATGCGGGTGATGGAGAATCCGGCGATCAATATCCAGATGAAATTCACAAAAAGGTTGGGTGTATCTGCCGCCGCATACGAGAAGATCACAAGGCATACGCCGCCGACGGCATTCAGCGCATGATAGTTGATCTTGTCTGCACGTACCCAACCAAGACTCAGCATGGCATATGCAATGATGTACGCGGCAACACCGGTCCACCCGATAATAGTAACCACGATGTCGTACACAATAGCTTGTGTTGGAATTAATATTTCGATAATCAGGAATCGTTTTCCCGTACTCAACTTATTTCTAATTTTAAAAGTCCGCAAATTCCGTATACATACGTATGACAAAAATGAAGTTTTTACTGATTCTGCTGGCCTCATTATTGCCGGCACTGATAAGCCAGGCTCAGCGAAAAGCTGTTTTTATAATTCTCGACGGGATACCGGCAGACGTAATCGAGAAGATTGAAACGCCCTTTCTGAATGAGATTGCATCGGAAGGCGGTTATACCCGCTCGTATGTCGGTGGCGAAAAAGGAGAATATAATGAATCTCCGACCATTTCGGCCCCGGGCTACAACCACCTGCTCACCGGCACCTGGACGCACAAGCACAATGTTTGGGATAACGACATCGAATCGCCCAACTACCATTACTGGAACATTTTCCGCATTGCAGAAACGTCCCGCCCAGATATCCGGACAGCGATCTTTTCATCGTGGACAGACAACCGGACAAAGCTTGTCGGTGAAAGGTTACCCGGGGCCGGTGGCATAAAACTCGATTATTCGTACGATGGATTGGAGTTGGATACGGTACGTTTTCCGCATACCCGCGACCGTGCATTCATGTTTGACATCGATGAGGCGATCTCATCGAAGGCCGGCGAATATATTCTCGAAAATGGTCCTGATCTCTCGTGGGTATACCTTGAATTCACTGACGATATGGGACATATGTATGGTGACAGTCCGCAATTGTTTGACGCGGTGCGTAAAGCGGACACGCAGGTTGGCAGGATCTGGAAGGCCATCCGGGAGCGTGAAGCCACGCTCAATGAGCACTGGATGATCGTTGTGACCACCGATCACGGAAGGGATGCCGGTACCGGAACGGGACACGGCAATCAGACGGATCGCGAACGGACAACCTGGCTTACTACTAACCTGTCCCCGTTGAATGATCATTTCAGACAAACGCCAGCTGTGGTTGACATCATGCCATCAATCCTTCGGTTTATGGAAATTCCCATACCGCCCTCAACCCTGGAAGAACTGGATGGAATCCCCTTCACCGGTAAAGTATCCATAAGCCGCCTTGCAGCAACACGGGACGGTAAACGTATCAGACTCACCTGGAATGTACTTGATCCCGAAGGCCAGTTGGAGGTTCTGATCACTTCCACCAACCTGTTCCGGGAAGGAAAGCGGGATTCTTATGCTTCAATCGGCAAAGTTGACGTTTCTGAGGGCTATGTTGAAATAGACGCCGATCACTATAGCGGTTTCTGCAAAATACTTGTGAAGGCACCCTACAACTGGTGCAATGTCTGGCTTATTGACAGGTAGTCTAGGGGCGGGGCCAGCAGCTAACAAAAAAGGAGGCATCCCATTTTTGAGATGCCCGGCTAAAGAGTTTTCAGGCGTTCCTAACGCTCGCAGACCTCTTTTAATTTACTCAGTGCTGTTGGCCAGTCATCGCTGAACATTTTTTCCCAGGATGGGCTGGTTGTTATTCTAACTTTGACTTCAGTTTTACCGTTGTGCCCGGTGAAAGTGTAGCGCTCTTCCGTTCCGATCCAGCCTTTGGCGACTTCGCTCTCCCTGTCTTCCGACCCGTCCGCATTAATCACCGCAATGTGTTCGGCCTGAATGTATTCGTAGGGTCTGAGTTCGGATATTGTTGCCAGCGTACCTCCCCGGCCGGGGGAAATAAATCGTATTTCCTCTCCCGGTTCCCATATGCCCTCATAGAACGATCCGGGCCAGGTTTCGCTAACCCATTCCTTGTAGGTTTCTGGATGCAACATGGTTGCCCATACTTTCTCCTTATCGGAAGAAATTTGTATGCTGAATTCAAGGGTTTTCATCGTATGATAGTTTAGTTGTCAAAATAATTGTCAATCCGCTTTTGCTTTACGAAACGCTTCTGCCGTCCGGGCCTGGTCTGATGCTGCCTACTGATGGCGCTTCGCCAGGAACAGATCCATAAGATCCTGCAACTTCACGGTTTACATCATCAGCGTCACGTTTGTCATCCCCGGCAGAATAGCCAGCTGGGACCCTGGCAAACCGTTCAAGCCTCCGAAAACGGCTGATGATCGGATCCGGATTTCTATTTATGTGCTTCCGTATACTTCCGGAAGTTATCAAGAATAGCCTGCCACCCCTCCCGTTGCATCTCCACCGGGTTGGTGCTTTCGGCCTCGAATGTTTCCGTTACGGTGGTCTGCCCGCCGTTGGCTGAAAAGTTGATTTTCACCGTTCTTTCGTCATCGATCGTGTACGCAATGACCTTGTGCGGTTGTACATTGGTGTATACCCCGCTAAAATCAAAACTGACGCTTCCGTCTTTGGCAGCCATTGTCGTTTTAAATCTGCCGTCTTTCCGCAGGTCATTTTCAGCGTAAGGAGCATGCCAGTCATCCGATGCCTGACACCATTGCGTAATGTGTTCCGGCTTCGACCAAAATTCCCATACTTTTTCCACAGGGGCATTGACGCGCGTTTCAACCGTAATTGCTGTTTTTTCTGCTGTTTTCATTGCATTTGTTTTTTGTTCAACCATTGTATTTCAATACGACAAACCTAGACTAAAGGATTTGAATTAAGGGAGGTGCAAACCGACAATTGTTAAGGCCAATTGCGACAAAAAACAGACAATACCGGGTGGATGGGCCCATGAGTGAATCCCCTTTTTCCTTAACTTACCCCATAGCACCCAAAACAGCCGGTATGCGAAATACGCTCCTCCTACTACTTCTTGGCAGCACATTATGGCAATCGGCCTTGCTTGCTCAGCAAACTGCCAAATCCTTTAACTACGGGGACTACATGAAACTCGGTTATCTCGAATATCTACCTCCAGGTTACGATACAACAACCCATACCTATCCGGTCCTCATTTTTTTACACGGCGGCGGTGAGGGTGGAGATGGCTCTCCGGAGCAACTTGAAAAAGTGAAAAGCTGGGGACCTCCCAGGCACATTGCTGCAGGTCATGATATGTGCTTTACCGTTGACGGCAAGGCAGAATGCTTTATCGTTATTTCCCCGCAGATCAATACAACAATTTACAACTGGACGATCTTCGTACCGCTCGTGATCGACCATGTCCTCAACGGACCCGAAGCATACCGGGTTGACCCCGATCGAATTTACCTCACCGGACTGAGTCGTGGAGGACATGGTGTCTATTCGTTCGCTTCAAGTCAGCTGAATGAACCCAACAAACTGGCGGCGATCGCACCGATCGCGGCCTGGTCGGAGGCCGATTATGATGGATGCATCATTTCGAAAAGGAGGATTCCTGTATGGGCCTTTCACGGGGAAAAAGACACCGTGATCCCATACGTCCAGGGGACGACTGCATTCAACGAGATCAAAAACTGTGCAAACCCGGAACCTGAGGCAGAACTGATCTTCACCACCTACGAGGACCGGTATCACGACTCATGGATACCTGCCTATGACCCTTGGCATGTCTATCATAATCCAAACCTTTATGAATGGCTCCTGCTTCAGAGGCGTGTTGTTCCTGATGTTGTAACGTCCGCAAATGATACTGCGCCGAATCTCCATGCATTCTCGTTTTACCCCAACCCCGCTGACCGGTCCATCTACCTGTCCTTCAACGAATCCTCCACGGCAAACAAGACAATAACGATCAGAAGTCTGACGGGACAACGAATGATGACGGTAACGGAAGACTATAACGAGGTAGATATATCCGTTTTAAGTCCGGGAGTTTATATTGTGGAAATGAAAAATCATTCCGGTATTGTTTCAACCGAACGATTGGTCAAGGTGGGCAGGTAGTGGGAGATAACCAGTACGTGATACGTGTTGGCGCGAGGCTGGCCTTCAATTCTTCAAGCTTTCTCACCTGATCAGGGTAAAGAGTCTGTTCCATCGTATCTTATGCAGGAGATCGGCTTCCTGGTCAACCGATAACCAGATGAAAAGTGGTTTTCCTACAATATGATCCGCCGGAACAAAGCCCCAATAGCGGGAGTCGAGCGAGTTGTTGCGATTGTCGCCCATCATGAAGTAGTAGTCCTGTTTGAAGGTGTATTCCTGAATTGGCCGGCCGTCTATTGTCAGCGTGTTCGCGGTCATGCTGACGTTCTTCAGGTTCTCATACAGGAGAATGGTTTCACCATACAGGCCAAGGGTTGAGTCGTTTATGGTTATTGTCATCCCTTCTCCGGGAATAGTCAAGGGACCATATGTATTGCCATTCCAGGAAGAATTCATCACGGAAGGGAAAATATCGTCATCCGGTCCATCGTCCGTTGTATAGTCTTGTTGTACATCGGTAATATACGAAGCGGCCTTCACAGCGCTCAGTTGGTCATGGGTGAGAAACATCCTATAAACAACTTTGTCGTCATCCGTCCTTCCAAGAAAATAGTAATCATCAGAATCGAGTCCCAGCTTGACCAGATTTCGCTTGTTGATCCCGTATTTTGCGGTAGCCAGGTAGCTGAATTTCATGTTGGTGGGGTTGCCCAGCGGTTCTCCGTTGACAATGATCCGGCGGTTCTTCACCACCAGACTATCTCCGGGAATTCCTACACAGCGTTTCACATAATAAGTCTTAAGGTCGATGGGCCTCTCGATCCCGTCATTCATACTTACCGGCGGCACATTAAATACGACTACATCCTCCCTCTTCACATGACTGATAGCAGGCAATCGCCAGGACGGCAATTCTATCCATGGAAGATACGAGGGTATTTCCGTACCCCAGACCTTCTGATGGGTCAGGGGAATCTGAAGCGGGGTTCTGGGTGTGCGGGGTCCATAATGCAATTTGCTTACAAAAAGGAAATCGCCAACCCGTATCGAGTTTTCCATTGAGCCGGTAGGTACCACAAACGCCTCAACCGTGGACCAGCGGATAAGGGTTGCCACCACGACAGCAAAAATTATCGCCTCCCGCCATTCGCGTACTCTCGATCTTGGCCTTTGTTGCTTTTTCTTCCTCGGGGATTTCCATTTCATAGGGTAATCGTTTTTCTGATTGGTAGCTGAAACGGTCCCGGAATTACACGGATGCCCTGCCGAACATTTAACAATCTGTCGGGATTCAGGGTTGCCACAAGAAGAGGCCCTCGGGACGGCAACTACCTCAGTCCAAAAACGTCCCTCAAAGCCCTCCTGGCAGCATGATATCCACACATGCCGTGTACGCCGCCTCCCGGGGGCGTTGAAGACGAACAGATGTAAATGCTATTTGTTGAAGTGCGATACGGTGACCGCCTCAATGCAGGACGGGTGAAAAGTTGCCCGATGTCGAGGACACCACCGATAATGTCACCGCCGATGTAGTTGGGGTTGTATGCTTCCATTTGAGCTGTATTCATTGCATGCCTTCCGATAATGCGATCGTGAAACCCGGGGGCGAACCGCTCGATCTGCTTTTCAATGGTGTCCGTCATATCGAAGGTGGAACCGTTCGGTACGTGACAATAGGCCCACACCGTGTGTTTGCCGGCCGGCGCACGTGAAGGGTCAAAGCGACTTTGTTGCGCCAGCAGCACAAAGGGTCTTTCCGGGTGTATGCCCTTCCAGACCTGCTGCTCCGAAGCCTCGATCTCTGCCATCGTGCCACCGATATGCACTGTCCCGGCTTCATGACATTGCGGGGCAGAAAAAGGGACCGGTCCGTCCAATGCCCAGTCGACTTTAAACACCCCTGCACCATACCGGTACCGTTTCAACTGCCATTCGTAGATGGCCGAGAACCTATGTCCGGCGATCTCCAGCAACTGTTTGGGGGTCAGGTCAAAAAGCACGACATGCGATGAAGGCAATTGATCCAGTGTTTTCACGTAGAATCCGGTTTCAATCCTTCCGCCCAGGGATATAAAATACGCAGCCAAGGCATTGGCAATTTGCTGAGAGCCTCCTTTGGAAAGCGGCCATCCGCGCAGATGCGCTGTTGCCATAAGGACCAGTCCCGTGGCTGATGTCGTGATTTTTCTTAGTGGCAAGATGGAATGAGCTGCCACTCCAGCCCAAAGACCTTTTGCTTTTTGCGTGGCGAATTTTTTCGAAATGGAGTGGGCGGACCGCAATGCCTGGAGTCCGAACCGCGCCAGCCTTGCAGGATGCCGAGGAAATCGTAAAGGTCCGAGGATCCGTTTCGCCAGGTAGGGCCAGTCACGCACAACGGGGTCGATCAATGCGCGATAAGCGCCGGCGTCCGCATCCAGTTGTTGCGAAGTCGCCGTCAGGGATTTTGTCAGGATCGCAGCCGTGCCATCATCGAAAGGATGAGCGGCGGATACGGGTGGATAGATGAATTGCAGGCCGTGATCTTCCAGGGGAATGGTATTGAAAAAGGGAGATGCCGCGGCGAGCGGATGAATAGCCGAACAGACGTCGTGTTGAAAACCAGGTAAAGTCAATTCGGCCGTACGCAAACCGCCGCCTATTGAATGGTTGCCTTCAATGATCAGTACCGAAAGACCCTCCTGCTGAAGCGCGATTGCTGCTGCAAGTCCATTCGGACCCGAGCCAACAACAACAGCTTCGTAGTCCTTCTTCGGTAACTGTATCATTGGGAATCCGGTAAGCCCCAAATATAGGGACCAGTCTCGTATTTTATCCGCTATGAATCACTTAAGGAAGGGCTCCCGCGTCCATTCAAGCGATAAGCCCAATGATACTCAGGGCCTGGCCGTCCTGCTGCGTATTTACCTCACAGTTTCAGGATCTGTCCGGCATGCTGTTTTGTGTCAACCTTGTCAATGATTTCGGTGATAATCCCATTCTCATCGATCAAAAAGGTAGTCCTGGCGGTGCCCCAATACGTTTTCCCATCGCGCTCCTTTTCGACCCAAACGCCATACATTTTGTTGATGGATTTATCGGTATCGGCCGCCAAAGAGAAGGGTAGACTGTACTTTTGCCGGAATGCCTTGTGTGAAGCTTCGTCATCCGCGCTGACACCCAGTACTTCATACCCCGCTTTGGAAAGGGGATCCATATTGTCGCGCAGGTTGCACGCTTCCATAGTACATCCCGGGGTATCATCCTTAGGATAAAAATACAGCACCAGCTTCTTGCCCCGGAAGTCGTGCAAACTGATCTTCTTACCGTCCTGATCATTGGCTGTAAAATCAGGCGCTTTGTCGCCCACACTGAGCTTTGATTGAGATACACTCTCCATAGTATACACGCTCAATAATAAACAGAATAAAATCGACTTGGTTGCCATATTACGACATTTAATGTTTTGAGGTAGTAATCCAGGGGCCGGCCGCCCGGCGGCAATGAAGATACAAAATAAGCACGCGATTT
>DATBVZ010000078.1:0-2648 GCA_036515095.1 Cyclobacteriaceae bacterium
CGTTCCAGCGCTTTGACTGCGCCTTCATTACGGGTCCGGCGGGCCTTGATCCCCTTGCGGATCCAGATTTCTCCCTCAGCCAGAGTTTTGTCAAACTCCGTTTGCCTGGCTGCTTCATTATCGAGGGCATTTTGTTTTCGGGTTAAAAAGGTTTCGTAATCACAACTCCAACTGAAAAGTCTTCCGCGGTCCAGTTCGATGATACGCGTGGCAATATTCCGCATAAACATGCGATCGTGGGTCACAAGAAGGAGCGTCCCCGGATAATCCTTTAAAAATCCTTCCAGCCAGTTGATGGAATCGATATCGAGATGATTGGTCGGCTCATCGAGAAGAAGAATGTCGGGCTTTAAGACCAGCGCTTTAGCCAAAAGTGTCCGGCGCTTTTGCCCGCCGGATAAATTCTTGAAATCGGATTCCGGGTCAAGCTTCATTTGAGCAATCACATATTCCACCTGATTGTTGATATCCCAGCTTTGGGTATGATCGATTTCCGTCTGCAGGCGGTCAAGCTTTCGCATGAGTTCCGGTGAATGATCCGTGTGCAACTGATGGCTGACATGATGATAATCTTTGATAAGGTCGCCGAGCTTGCCTAAGCCGGAGGCCACAATATCAAAAACATTACCGGTAATATCGGACGTAATTTCCTGTGGTAAATGCGTGATCTCAACGCCCTGCCGGCGGATAATCTTTCCGCTGTCAACCCCCATCTGGCCGGCAATCACCTTCATGAGCGTGGTCTTGCCGGTCCCGTTGCGCCCCAAAAGGGCCACACGCTCGCCGGCTTCCAGATGAAGGGTTAACCCATCAAACAAAAGCGGTCCGCCGAAGGCGACGGAGATTTCATGGAGACTGATCAGGGCCATACGACGATTATCCCGCCTTCTCCGAGAGCCAAATTTTGATAAGCGATTGGTATGGCACATCACGCTTATTGGCTTCTACCTTGATTCGCTCCAGGAGCGAGATCGGCAGCCTGATGGAAATAGCCTGCGTGGACGACTTCAGATTGGGAAAGCGGGCAGGGACGGCGGTTGACCAGTCAAGATATTCAGCGGAGTCATGGGTTTCCCAGAATTTCCGCTCTTCTTTCTCGGATCTAAATTTAGGGATGGATTTCAGTTTGGGTTTCATAAGATTTTCTCTCCTTGGGATGCATATCCCGGGCGGATATCACCCGGATTTTAGTTCCTTCAGCTCTCAAAGTGAAAGTTATATGCAGAAGTCTTCCGTCATTCGTTCTACCGAGGGCATGAAACCTCGCTTCAGAGTGGCTGTGTTTTTCGTCGTGAAGCATGAGCAAGGGTTCATTCAAGAAGATCTGCTCGGCCTCTATCTGCGTGACTCCATGTTTTTCACTTTTCCTGGCATTGCCTGTGTCCCAGTCGAAACCTTCTATTTTCTGAAGGTTACTCATTTTTTGTATATTACCATAATATACTTCCGGCTGTCAAACTGTAGGTTTGGCAAATTGTTTAAAGGACACCATATGTGTGTCTTTTCGGCAATGGTTCTCGCCCTCCTGGCTGCTCTGCGCAATGCTACTTCTGCGCTCGCAAGGTCATTATCCTGAATCCGTCTCTTCACTTTATTCATACTTTTTCTCCTTCATCAATCAGTTTTGGTGTTTTGCCTGAATTGTCAAAGAGAACCCATGCATCAACCAAATAGATGTTTTTCAAGTCACTGGAAGTGAAGCCCTCTACCTCAAATTCCCGCTGCAGTGCCAGGACGGGAACGATGTTGATGTTGAACTCGAATTCGACAATTTCTTCGATGGGGACTGGAATGGTGGCGGAAGGGTTGTGGGTGAGCAAAAAATCATCGGCTTTCTTGCGCAAATCATCATAACTGTAGATGGGGATTTTTGCCATAGACTATGCCTTGCGGATCAACTGGACCAGCTCGTCGAGTTTTTTCTCTGAGATTTTCTTACCCCGCAGTGTCCTGAACAGAATAGGCAAGCTTGCGGCAACAGCCTCATCTTCGAGTAGCTCTTCAGGTATCCGTCCGGATTCAATGAGGGCAAGATCAAAAAACGTGTACCAGTCATCGGTTCCTTTTTTTATGTGCAGGTAACCAGCATATTCCTCAAGTTTGTTGCTTCCCTGCGGCGGCGCCATAAGGCCCCTTTCCAGTTTGCTGATATTACCGGGGTCAAGCTTGTTTTCGGCGCAGAACTGACGCAGGGTCTTTTTCAGACCGATTCTCTTTTGCTTAAAAAACTCACCAAATGTTAATTTTGTTGACATCTTACACGCCCCCCATTTCCACAATAGAGTGTTGTAATGAAAATACAACATGGATTTGCTTTTGTCAAGTGCAATATGTCCGAAAAAAACGTGCTGGATTTTGAAGTCGCCGTTATCTCAGAGATTCTATATTCGGCATGAATGTCAGTGGGAAGTATCCCTCGATATATCCTATTTAACCCCGAAAGACCGGAGCCTGTCCTGGAATTTTTTCCAATCTTTATCGGTCCATCCATAGGGATCCCGGTGATCATTTATGTACTCATGGCAATTTCCATTGTAGCTTTTTGGTATTGTTGAACAGTCTACAAGGGGGGAATATTCGGCATGTCTGAATATCCGATCTACACGGATATGGTAGGTATTTACTAATCTTGCCGCCAATGATACTAA
>DATBVZ010000079.1:0-5506 GCA_036515095.1 Cyclobacteriaceae bacterium
TAGACGACCAGGCGGCCCTGGCAGCCCTGCGCTGGGCACTGCTGCGGCACCAATGGACGACAATGTTGCTGTAAGAATGATCATCAATTGATCGGCAATGGTCAGATCCTGACCAAACACCTGGGCAATGAATACGGCCGATACGGCCTGATGGATGCTGGTGCCATCCATATTGACGGTTGCGCCGAGCGGAAGGACAAAACTGGATATCTCCTCTTTTATTTTCAAATTCTTCTCCACGCACTCCATCGTGACCGGAAGGGTCGCTGCGCTGGAGCTGGTAGAAAAAGCCATAAGTTGGGCGGGAGCGATAGCGCGGAAGAAGTCGACGTATTTTACGCGTGAGAACAGCCGCATGATCAGCGGGTATATTACCAGGATCATGGCGCCCAGCGAGAGCAATACGGTAATGGCATAAATGCCGAGCGCGATAAACAGGTCCCAGGAATTAATTTCAACAATAAGGGTGCAAATGAGGGCGGCTACGCCAAAGGGAGCATACCGCATAATAATATCAACAACGTTCAGGATAGCCTCATTGGCGCCGTCGAAAAAAGCCTTGACCGGCATACCCTTTTCCGCATTGACCATAATCAATGCCACACCGAACAAAATGGAGAAGAAGATCACCTGCAGCATGTTCTGGTTGGATGATGCAGCGCCGAATATATTATCCGGCACAATGTTCACAATTACCTGAAGGGGTCCGGATTGGGTTAATGCCTCTGCCTGGGTCACCCGCATATTCGCATCGCCCGCGTACCGCTCCCCCAGCTCGGTCTGCTTTTCCGCAGAGAGGTATTCACCGGGCTGAATTGAATTCACTGCGATCAAGCCTATCGTAACAGCAATTACCGTGGTGATGAGGTAAAGTATAAGCGTTTTCCCGCCTATGCGTGACAATTTTGTTATATCGCGGAGGTTGGATACACCGCTGATCAGCGAGACCATGATCAGCGGGATGGCGATGAGTTTGAGTAAATTGATAAAGATCGTGCCAAAAGGTTTTACCCAGTCAATGACAAAGCTGTTCCAATCCAATGTAACGGACAGTACCCCAAGAACTATCCCCGCAAACATTCCCGCGAAGATCAATTTGTATATTGGCGTTTTCTTCATAGGAGAAATTGGTGGCGTAACTTAAATTAGTTTAGGCTCAAATTTCTAAGCTGCACTAACTATTTTATTACGCACCGGAAAGCGGGGCTTCGGCCGGAATAGTAAGGCTGTTTTCGGAGTCCGCTATTACGGTTGCGACCATTGAATCGCCGGTAACATTTACTACCGTGCGAAGCATGTCGAGCGGACGATCCACCGCCAGGATCAGCGCCAGGCCTAACGGGTCAAGGCCAACGGCTTCCAGAACGATGATCAGCATGATGATTCCGGCGCCGGGTACTGCGGCTGCACCTATCGAAGACAATACGGCTGTAAGCAGAATGGTCAATTGTTGACCGAGCGAGAGATCTATCCCAAATGCCTGAGCGATAAAAACCGCGGATACCCCCTGATGTATGGCAGTACCGTCCATGTTGATCGTGGCACCCAAAGGCAATACAAAGCTTGAGATTTCTTCAGAGATGCCCAGGTTTTTTTCGGCGCAGTCCATAGTCACGGGCAGCGTCGCAGCGCTGGAGCTGGTGGAAAATGCCAGAATTTGCGCAGGCAGTATCCCTTTGAGAAAGGCAGCGAAAGGCATTTTCGTGAAGATTTTCAGAATGGAAGGGTAGACCAGGAAAACCATTAAGGCAAGGGCCAGCACCACATTTATACTGTATGTGCCCAGCGCCTTAATTAGTTCTGTGTCGATGTTGAGGCTGGCGAGCAAGGCGAATACCCCCACCGGGGCGTAGCGCATAATAATATCCACAATGGTAAGCACAACCATGTTTGCGCCGTCAAAGAAAGCCTTCACAGTCCTTACCTTCTCCGGTTTGCTGAGGATCATTGCCACACCAAAGAGGATGGAGAAAAAGATCACCTGCAGCATGTTGCCATTGTCAGCGGCGGCACCGAAGAAATTATCCGGAACGATGTCGACAAGAGGTTGCAATGGGCCCACCTGTGAAACCTCATGAGCAGAAGTGATCCGGGTGTCCATATCCGACGCATAAGCCGCGCGGAGTTCCTCCCGTTTTTCCGCAGAGAGGAGCTTGCCCGGCTTAACAACATTGACCAGCAACAGTCCTATGGTAATGGCAATAACCGTCGTGCAGAGATAAAAGGCTATGGTTTTTCCTCCGATCCTGGACAACCGGGATACATCGCTAAGATTGGAGACGCCATCGATCAGGGAAAAAATGATGAGGGGCATGGCGATCAACTTAAGTACCCGTATGAAGATGTCACCCCAGGGCTTTATCCAGTCCCGCGTAAATTCGACAATACCCAGTGCCTCAGCACTTAATCCCCAGGCTATTCCGAGGGCCATCCCGATCAGGATCTTACCGTAAAGAGGTAACTTTTTTCCGCGCATTCAGGGCAATGGTCAAATGGGCATTTGGTATTTTATTCTCAACGTCAAAAATACTCATCATTTGCGGGGATGAAAGCAAAAATCCGGATTAATGAATGACCGGATGGGCTATCGTACATCGCGGCGCGGCAATTTTTTGGTCAGATAAGCAAGACAACCTGAGAACATCCGGCTTCAGCAGGACGGATACATCCGGGGAAGGCGATCTGAAACTGACTTGCAGCGGGGTGTGCGCATTGCGGTAGCGGGAGTTATACTTTGCGGCGAGCCATTGCCGGCACATACGATGCAGCCACATAAGAGAACCAAAGCAAAAGGGAGAGAAGCCCTATTCCTTTTTGTCGTTGTTGAGCAGAAACCAATCAGAAGATATACCGTTCAAAAATACTTTCAACGTCACGGTAAAAAAGCAATTCGTTACTCTCGGAGAGTGATGTTCGCTCATGAGACCGGATATCTTCAATAAGCGGCTTGTAGTGCGCCAGGTTTACGTTGGACGCGTACAGTTCCTTGAGTCCCTTTCTGATAAACTGAACTTTTACATTGGAAATATCGGAGTGGTGGTATTTGGATTGCACATAGCCCCTCAGGAATCGTTCATCCAAAAAATCACGGATAAGGTCATTCCTCAACTTCTTGATCAATTCCAGGATTTCTCCTTCACTGTCCGACAACTTCACTTCTCCGTAATTGTTGGTAAGTACAGTTTTTTCCATTCAGTAGACTTTTTGGAATCGTAAGATGGACAGAAATCACGACATTTTCTGTCTTGATTTTATTCCTTTTTTACAGTTTATTGGTTTTGCCACGCAATAGAAAATCAGCCAGAACCAGGGCTGCCATAGCCTCGACAATTGGCACAGCGCGGGGAACCACGCAGGGATCGTGGCGTCCCTTTCCGGTCACGGTGACTTCGTTACCTTCCTTGTCGACGCTCTGCTGGTCCTGCATGATCGTAGCCACGGGCTTAAACGCAACATTAAAGTAAATATCCTCCCCATTCGAAATGCCTCCCTGGATGCCACCCGATCGGTTGGTCCGGGTCCGGATACGGCCGCCTTCATTGTAAAATTCGTCGTTATGCGCTGAGCCACGCAGTGCGACACCGGCAAAGCCGCTTCCGTATTCAAATCCCTTGACGGCATTTATGCTAAGCATCCCTTTGCCCAATTCGGCATGCAGCTTGTCAAATACAGGCTCACCCAGTCCGGCAGGGGTATTGCGAATTACGCAGGTGACGACGCCGCCAATGGTGTCGCGATCCAGGCGGACCTGGTCAATAAGACCGATCATTTTTTGCGCTGTTTCTTCATCGGGACAGCGAACGATGTTGTCTTCTGTACGCGATAGGTCCAGCGCAGCGTATTCGGGCGCCTGGATCTCACCCACCCGGGAAACATATGCTGTGACTGAAATGCCCTGGGTTTTCAGCAGCAGTTTGGCAACTGCCCCTGCTGCCACACGAGCAGCAGTCTCACGGGCGGAACTCCTTCCGCCGCCCCGGTAATCACGGATGCCGTATTTTGCTTCATACGTATAGTCTGCATGGGAAGGCCGGAATGACCCCGCAATATGGCTGTAGTCCTTACTTCGCTGGTCGGTATTCTCGATGACGATCGCAATGGGGGTGCCCGTGGATTTGCCTTCGAACACACCGCTAAGGATCCTGAAGGCATCTTCTTCCTTTCGCTGCGTCGTTATCCTCGACTGGCCGGGGCGGCGGCGATCAAGCTCGCTCTGTATAAATTCCTGATCGATTGATAGTCCGGCAGGGCAACCGTCAATTATGACGCCTATGGCGGGTCCATGGGACTCACCAAAGGTACTGATCCTGAAAAGTTCGCCGAATGAATTGCCCATGAGCTATGGCCGGAACCTTGCCGGGTTATTTTTTGGCCACAAGATACACGGAAGCGCCTAACATGACCAAAATAAAAACATTGAAGGCAGTCTTTTGCCAGGCATCACTCTTCACGGTTTGAATGGAGTTTTCAAGCGTGTCCATCTTGTCGTAAAATGTACCGGGATCTGTGGATAAGATGGCCTCATTTTGTCTGCTCTCACCGGTAACGTAAGTAGTCAGGTGCGAGGTGAGGGTATCATACAGCGCCTTTTTCGGGTTAAAGAATATCCAGCTAAAGTACCTGCTCATGTCGTAGGTACCCGGCTCCCGGGGAATCAGGAAATAGTTGAATGACTTTGAGCCCGTGACGCGGCCGTTCTGGCGATTGATGTTCTGCCTGACATTGGGTTCATAGAATTCGAAATTTCGATCTTTCGCCAGGGCAGGCGGGGCAATGGAGGAAATATTCCCTTCCCCGTAGATATTGAATTCGTACGCGGCACTCTTGCCGGTTTCCAGGTCTGTTTCCGGTATTCTTTCATTCAGGTAGTAATCGCCCACCGAAACGACATTCTTGAGCGGGTGGGGTGGGAGATCCCTGACCTTCACGGTCTTGGGATTGCTGTAGAATGTCTTAAAATCCTCCTGCCGGTTCTGGCCGAAGAAAGAAGGATTCCTAGCTACCCTGTATTTGATCATTTCGAGCCCGACACTGGGAAAAGTTATCGGATCCGTGGTGAGCGGAAAGAATGTCGCCTGGTACACTTTATACTGTGTGTAGTACTTACCCTGAATGGTGACCGTTTCACCTTCAATGTTTTCAATGTTGAAGTTCTCTTCCCAGCAGTTTGTGGGACGTATTTTCTTCAGGACATCGGCCAGTTGTTTACCCAGCTCATAAAAGCTAAGGGGTGCACGATTGTTCTCCGCAACATAGAAAGAAAGTGTCGTGTTGAACCCTTCACCCATGTATACCTCATTTTTGCTGGTTGTGAGGGCCAGAAAAGCATCCTCCCGGACGTCGACGAATTCGGTCTCATCCCGGCCGAAAAAGTCGTCCGCGGGATCGCGATCAAAAAAGCCCTTGAATGGATCCGTGCGCTGAACCTGGACAGGAGGGCCTACCCTGACGCTCTTGCCCGGTGAGGAAATGGTCTGGCCGTTAACCTTCATGGTGAAGGCTGGAA
>DATBVZ010000080.1:0-13180 GCA_036515095.1 Cyclobacteriaceae bacterium
CCCATATATCATGGTGGACGGTCTGAAAATACCAGGCCAGTTCGCCGGTGGATGCTTTAAGGGCCACGATGGAATTGGCATAGAGGTTTTGTCCCTTGCGCTCGCCGCCGAAGTAGTCCGGACTGGGACAGGTAGTGGGAACAAACACAAGATCACGTTCAGGGTCAACGGAAAGTATCGACCAGGCATTTGCCGCGCCGGTGAGAGCAGACTTTTCTCCCTTCCAGGTATCGTATCCGGGATCGGATTTTTTTCGGGGTATCGGATCCCAGCTCCACAATGGTTTTCCGGACAGAACATCGTAAGCCCTTACAACCCCTTTATCATAATCGATCTTCTGGTTGTCGCCCATAGACGAGCCAATGATGAGTGTATTTCCCACAATAGAAGGAGGGGATGTAAAACTGATCTCGCCGCCTCCCTTTCGCAGGTCTATCACGCCGTTGTTTCCGAAGTCGGAGACCGGCTTGCCTGTATCAGCAAATAATGCGATCAACCGGCCATCGATGGTAGCCACAAAGATCCTTCTTTGTTCACCGGGTGTGCTCACGTCAGGTCCCGGCCAGGTCGACACCCCCCTGGAAGTGATCTCAGAATAATCCTCCCTTAGATTAACCTTTGGATCGTATTTCCATTTCTCCCCGCCCGTAGTTGCATCCAGCGCCACCACCCTGCCGCTGGGCGTGCTCAAATAGAGTGTGCCGTCCACCATAATGGGGGTAGCTTCGAACGCCGCCTTTTCCGCGGCCCTCGTGCCCTCATAGGTTTCCAACTCACCGGTGCGGTAGGTCCACGCAATCTTCAACCGGCTTATGTTCCCGGTATTGATCTGCGAAACCGCAGCATGGCGCATACCTCCCGGGTCATTTCCGTATGCCGGCCATTGCACATTGCCGGGATTGATTTCCTGGGCGCCGACATTGGTCAGTGATATCACGTAAAACAGCAGGGGCAGGACGAGGGATTTCTTCATGGTGGAGAGATTGGGCAAGTCGTTAGAGGTATAAGTATAAGTACAAAGGTATAAACGTATACGGAGAAGAAGCATCCGGGGTGTGAGATTTTCGTTCACTGGTGTCAGGAGCGCGAGCCCGGGGCTGAAGTAGTGCAAAGCACCATTTGATCCCAAGAGGCCCTTCCGCAGTAACCGCCACCAATGAAGGCTGGCCACTTTGATCGGAGAAGGTGCGCTGGCAAGTCAAGCAAGAGGGGGTCCATACCTGATCCATTCCCCGCTATTTCTTATCTTTATAGTACAGTCGACCCCGTGAAGAAGCGCACCTACCCCATCAACCTGCCGCACCGTTACTGGCCAGGGCACGTATTTGCAATCGCGATGCTGAGTTCGGTTACCGTGGCCTTCGGTCAGGGAGCGACCTTTCCTCCCGGACTGGCGGATGCCTCCGATCCGGCAACGATGAAAAGTCATATTCCACTGGAGGTCGAATCGTATTTTTTTCATCAGCCTGCTCAGTTTTATGCCTTACGTACCGGCTATGCTTACGGACTTCAAAACGAGAAGCACTTGTTCGGGTTTTCCATTCCTTTTGTCCACAGCGTATTCGGCGAGGACCGCCAGGGATTTGAGAATACCACGGGCGTGGGCGATTTCAGGATGTGGTATATGGTGGCGCTGCACACCGGTAAATCGATAGGGCTCTCCCGTATATCCCCCTACTTCGAAGCAACTGCACCCACCGGGGAATACCTGTTGGGCCGGGGTGCGGGAACGTGGTTGTATAAGCCTGGAGTCATCTTCACGTACGTGGTTGATCCTCAAATTGCCTTCTACCCGGAGATCCGGTTTCAGTTCTCAGGGAAAGAGGCCAACAGCTCGGGCGGCATTGATGGCGTACCCGATATTGAAAATCCTGAAAAAGACGGCAGGCTTCAGAACCTTTCCGTCAGCCTGCCCCTGGTTGTCCGCTTTGAACCGGTGCATGCGTGGCTGGCTATTAATGTCCAGTATCAGCAGGCGCTTGTCCTGAAGGAGTATTTTCTCTTCATGCGACTGGATTTCGGGAAAATGATTACCGAAAAGACGGCTGCGTCGCTGTTCCTGTCCAAATTTGTCGCCGGCCAGCCACGAATTAACGTGTTAGCCCAGGCACGCCTTCAGTTTTTTCTTCGCTGACACCTGTGGATTCTTGCTATTTCCGGATCAAGGCAAAACCCTTTTACGCGGCAGGCGTATCTTTGTATCATGACGGCTCCCGAAATAGATCTTCTCCACGCCTCCGATTTCTTCCAGATCAGGAATTTCAAATGCAACTGCGTGACGTGCAGCCGTTCAGGAAGAGAATACAATAATTCATTTTGTGTCTGCTTTGTCCGGTCCGGCTTTTTTGAATACCGCATCCGTGACAAACGGTTTGAAACCCATATTGGCCGTGCTCTGATTTCCAAGCCCGGGTTCGAGCACACCACATACCATATTGAAAACCAGCCTGACATTTGTACCGTGTTTGACTTTACTCCGGCGTTCTACGAAATTCTCAAAGACAGCTACCGGAAGGACACCGGGTGGTTTTTCAATAACCCGGACGTGAAATCCGTGTTGATCAATACACCAGCCGAAGTGGAGTACTACCACAGGCTCATCTTCAATTCTTTGCTCCATAACAAAGCCGATGCTCTCCTCATCGATGAGATGGTTATTCAGTTGCTGGACCGCATACTGCGCTGCATGGGTAATGCCGCACCCCCTTCCCCGCTGTCTCAGAGCCTGAAAAATTATCATCTATCGACGATCGAGAAGGCTACCGCCTATATTCTTAATCATTTCGGGGAGAATATCCGGCTTAGCGAACTGGCAGAACATTGTTGCGTAAGCCTTTTTCATTTCAGCCGAATATTCAAAAGCATTTTGGGACAATCACCGTATCAGTACCTGACTTCCATCAGGCTCACCCACGCGAGGATGTTGCTGGAGACCACACACCTGCCGGTAAAGCAGATCGCCGGAGAAAGCGGCTTCAAAAGCCTGGAGCAATTTTCGACGAATTACCGGCACTTCTTCGATGTCACACCCACGCTTTTTCGCAAGCGCATGATGTTGAATCCCTGAAAATAAATTTATGGTGACCTTGGAACTGCGCGGCTCCGTCCCGAATTTCATTAACGACATCCATACATCGCACAAGAAATAGTAAATGCTCAGCCTATGCAAAACAACCGCATTCAATTTTATGCAAACCGCTTCAGGGAAATTTACGAAGGCACCCCATGGTATGGTGACACGATTTCCTCAAAACTGATTGATGTCGATCCCGGCAAGGCCTTCGTTCGTCCCCGGGAAGATGTGCACGCACTTGGCGAAGTGGTTGCTCACATGATTTACTGGCGAAAAAGTCTAATCAGCCGGCTGAAAAAAGACACTGCTTTCGTAGCCTCGGGAGACAGTCCCGACAACTGGCCCGCGCTCTCCAGGCTAACGGAGGAGGGCTGGTCCGGTCTGTTGGCGTCGTTTCAGCAAAGTCAGCAGGAATTACAGGAATTGCTTGCCCGGCAATCTGACGAATTGCTGTCAGAAGAGTACGCGGACGGATCAACCTACGAATACCTCATTCAGGGCGTCATCGATCACGATCTCTATCATTTAGGACAGATAGGGCTGATTAGAAAAATGAGTGAATGAGTGAATGAGTAAATGGGGAAAGGGGGAAAGGAAGCTCAATGAGCACCCCCCTTTTCGCATCCTTTGTGGCACTTCCACTTAAATGTTACATTTGCAGTGCACCGCGATAAAGAGATGATTCCGGAGCAGGTAACGTCCAGCGGTGTAAATCATAAATTTACCGTTCAACGCGGAGATCAATGAGCACCGCTAAAGACTCCCATCCGATTACTTCCATCACCCCCATGCTGGCGATCCGGAATGCTGCGGATGCTATTGTTTGGTACGGTAAGGTCTTTCAAGCAGAGGAGGTCACGCGATTAAAGGATCCTAACGGCACCATCGCCCATGCGGAATTGCGGATTGGTAATTCAAGGATTATGCTGGCGGAGGAGCATCCCGATTATAACCGTAGTCCTACGATCCTGAACGGTACCAGTGTAATTATCCATCTCTACGTAGACAACGTCGATGAAGTAGTGGTTCGTGCCGTGAAGGAGGGCGCAAGACTTATATTCGCCGTCAAGGATCAGTTCTATGGCGATCGTTCGGGAAGATTTGAAGACCCTTTCGGCCACATGTGGATCATTTCAACAACTATCCGTAAGGTGCCTCACGAAGAAATGCAGCGCATCTTTAACGAGATGATGCTGAGGAATGAAGGGAGGTAAAGATAGTTGCCCGCGTGGGGAATGGGCGAAGTCGCTTTTCATTTTTTTCTGAATTCCCTGATGGCCTGGTCAAATTGCTTCCACGATAATTTATATGGCGTTTTGGCGTTGGCAGGATACCATTCGATCGCGCCTTTTGAGATCGTAAGGGTACCGGTTTTCCGATCATCAGAATAGACATAGAACAATGCATCAACCTTTCCCAATTCGCGTTGAGGAAGGTTGAAGAAAACGTTGTGTCTGGCCATAGGGGGGAATTTTGTGTGGAGCATATCGGAGTCGAACCGATGACCTCTACAATGCCATTGTAGCGCTCTAGCCAGCTGAGCTAATGCCCCATTATTCCCACTTTTACGACATTCGGGGTAGCAAATATATTTCAATTTGCTTTTACTGCAAACCCGATTTAGGGTCCCAACTGGTAATCGGCCTACGTTCAAGGGTAACAATACACAGCCCCGGTCAACCCTTCAACCCTTCAGGCTTCCCATTACGCCTTCATTCAATCCCCGATACCACCTCACCGTCCAGCCTTGGTCTCCGAAGCGACCCCACGTTCAGTATTGAGGTATGGATTCGCTCTTTCACTCATTCACTCATTTGCTCATTCACTCATTCACTCATTACTTCACTTCAAGTGATTCTTCTCAATAAACTCCCGGAAGGCCCTCCTGTAGGTATCGCTGATGGGGAGGAGGGTCTTTCCGACCTGAACGTCGTTTTTATGAATGACATCGATCGCCCCGAGGGCTACGATGTACGAGTTATGAATGCGAATAAACTTGTTGGCAGGCAACTGCGTTTCCAGGGTCTTCAGGCGCTGCAGGGTAACGATCTTTTTCTCGCGGGTGTGGATGGTAACGTAGTCTTTTAACCCTTCAATGTACAGGATATCCTCCCATCGTACTTTCACCAGTTTCGTACCGTCTTTGACAAAAATAAAGGAAGACTCCGCTTCGCCCTGAGTCGGCTTCACCGCAGCAACCGCCGTTACTGAAGTGACGCGCTGGCCGACTTTGTCGATAGCGCGAAGGAATCGTTCAAAGGTGATCGGTTTCAGCAAATAATCCACAACGTCAAGGTCGTAACTTTCCAGCGCATAGTCGGAATAGGCGGTGGTGAAGATCACCAGGGGCTTTCGCTGCAACGTCTTCACGAACGTTGTCCCGGTAATATCCGGCATCTGGATATCGAGCAGCAACAGGTCCACGGGATGCCGGCGCATCAATTCCATCGCTTCGATGGCGTTGGAACACGTGCCTTTCAAATCCAGGTAAGGCACTTTGTTGACGTATTCCTTCAAGAGGTTCCTCGCCAGGGGTTCATCGTCAACAATCAGGCAGGTAATGTTCACGAAAGGTTGATCTTCAGTTGCACTTTATACCGGTCGGGTAACTCCACGGTCTTCAAGTCATATTTCTCCGGGTAGCTCAACTCCAGCCTTCTCTGAACATTCTGCAAGCCGATTCCCGATTTGCCGTTGGCATTCGGACTCTGGTCGAGTTTGCTGTTCTCCACGGTATAGATGCATGATTTTCCCTCCAGGCCGATTCGGATATCCACCCATGCACCGGGACGGTTGTTGCTTACGCCGTGCTTGAAGGCATTCTCCAGGAAAGTTATGAAAATCAAGGGTGCAATTTCAACGCCATCGGTCTTTCCTACGGTCTCGAACCGGATGGGGATCTCATTATTCAGGCGAAGACGTTCCAGATCAATATAGTTGTGCATGTATTCAATCTCCTTGTTCAACTGAACTTTCGGGTGATTGGAGTCGTAGATCATATACCGCATCATCTGCGAAAGCTTGGCGATCACCTCCGTGGCATTGTCGGATTTCGTGTATACCAGGTAGTACAGATTATTGAGGGTATTAAAAAGAAAATGAGGATTGATCTGCGCCTTCAGGAAGTTGAGTTCGGCCGTCAGCTTTTCATTTTCAACTTCCTTCTTTCTTGCTTCGAATTCAAACCAATCGACCGCAAAACGCAACATGCCCACAAAAATGACGATAAACAACGTTATCGATATGGTCTGTACAGCATACAGACTGGAATAGAAATACTCCTCCCGGTGGGTGTACCCGTCGATCAGGTACCGCGTCAGCAATACACGTACGGTGATTGCGAGCGCAAACGGAAAGGCGAACTCCAGCAGATAACGCCAAACGTTCTTGCGTTCCAGAAATCGCGGCAGAAGATAAAAGTAATTCAGGTAGGCGATAAGCCACGTAAACGCAAACTGCATCGTTACGAAGATGACTACATGATCCCAGTTTGTCTCTTCCCGAAAACGTTGCCGGTAATTGACCTGGTAGAACAGGAATGAAAGGTATACACACCAAAACGAGAAGTGCAGGAGAAAAACCCGATGTCGCTGGATAAACGTCTGCATATGATTGGAACCTCCTTAAAGGTCAAAGGTAAATCATAGAGTAGTACACCGTCGCCGTTTGCATCAATTTTATGCCGTCTGACCCTTGCGTTAGATAGGCAGGCCATTCCAGTCGGCCAGCCGGGTTAACCGCCCATGCGCATGAGACGTCGAAAGGATATCCCGAATGGTCTAATATGCATTCCCACAGACAAACATTCTATCCATTTTTGCCGTTGAACTAGCCGGCAGACAGTGCGTCGGCCCGGATTCAAGTAACCGAAACCATGAAAACTGCACTCTTAGTCTTTTCTCTCTTTGCTACATCCCATCTTTTACAGGCACAGGAAAAAACCGGGCACGGCAGGATCACCGGCGAGGTGAAAGATGCCACCAGCAATCTCCCGGTAGAATACGCGACGGTAGCCCTGAATGATCCCGATACAAATACGCCGGTGGATGGAACGGTCTGTGACGAAAAAGGAAAGTTCGTGCTTACAAAAATAGCCAATGGGAACTACAACGTGGTTATTTCCTTCATTGGCTTCGAATCAATAGTTCTTCCGGTTGTCATTGACGACCGCAAGAACAACCACGATCTGGGTGAGGTTAAACTAAGCATGAAGGCAGAGATCCTGGATGCTGTGACCGTTGAGGGTCAAAAAGCATTGATCGAAGAAAGGGTGGACCGGACGATCTACAACGCCGAGAACGACGCAACCACGCGCGGCGGCGACGCAACCGATGTACTCAAGCGTGTGCCTATGCTTTCGGTCGACCTTGAAGGAAATGTAAGCCTCCGCGGAAACAGCAACATCCGGGTATTGATCAACAACCGTCCTTCTACCATCGCAGCTACCAGTATTGCAGACGCCTTGAAGGCCATTCCCGCCGACGAGATCAAATCCGTGGAAGTGATCACCTCGCCTTCTGCAAAATACGACGCCGAAGGTTCATCGGGCATTATTAATATCATTACCAAGAAGAACGTACTGGAGGGCGCCACGCTCAGCGTAAACACCGGCGTAGGAACACGCGGGAGCAACCTGGGATTGAATGGCGCATACCGGAAAGGCAAAATCGGTCTGAGCCTCGGTGGTTTCGGCCGTGCCGGCTACAACGTGAACGGTGCTTTCAGTAACCGGCAGCTTACCTTGTCTGACAACGGTACAGAAACGCTCACCACCCAGTCAGCAGACACGCAGAGCGATTTTATGTTCGGACGGTATACATTCGGTTTGGACTACGATATCAACAAGAACAACTTCATTACATCTTCGGTACAATTTGGTTTGCGCAACAGGGATGCCATTCAGGACAATCTCTTTACACAGTCCTTTCAGAACGGCAGTCTTGTTTCCCAGAGCCTGAGGGATGTGGATACCAGGGACCGGTCAGGAAATGTCGATGTCAACCTTGGCTTCACCCACCTGTATGACAAGCCCCAACGGGAACTCAGCATCCTCGGACAATACAGCAGAAACGATCGTACCAATAATTTCATTAACAACATTTTCGACCAATCAACCGAAGCAATTGAAAATCGCTTTAAGAATGAGAATGAAAGTTTCAACCAGGAGACAACGCTGCAGGTGGACTACCAGTCTCCCATCGGAGAAACACAAATGGTGGAATTCGGCGCAAAGACCATTTTGCGCGATGTGAGCAGCGATTATGAATACTTCACCGCCGAGGGCCCGGATGGTCCCTTCGTGCCTGCTACGGATGAATCTCTTTCTGACGTATTCAACTACCAGCAGAAGATTGCGGCAGGCTACTTGTCGTACACGCTGAATTTTCTTAAGGACTATAGCATTAAGGCGGGAACCCGCTACGAGTACACCGCAATAGACGCCAATTTCGACAGTGAACAGCAGGTGGATATCCCTGAGTACGGCGTGCTCGTTCCCAGCCTCAACCTCTCCAAAAAACTTCCCAATGGCAATATGGTGAAGCTGGCTTACAACCGAAGGATCCAACGGCCTTCCATTCAATTCCTAAATCCCAATACAGATGCATCAAACCCGCAGAATATAACAGTTGGGAACCCCAGTCTGGACCCTGAATACACGAATAACTACGAGTTGTCATACAGTACCTTTGCAAAAGGCACGACATTAAACTTCTCCGGGTTTTTCCGGAACACGAGCAATGCCATTCAAAGTGTTCGCGAGGTAGTGGGAGACAATGTCATTCGTACCACCTACCAGAACATTGGCCAGGAAGATGCGTACGGCCTCAGCGTATTTGCTAACGTTAACCTCGGCGGCAAGCTTTCGCTTAACGGGGGGACGGATGTATTCTATTCCGTCCTTTCCAACAACGTTGCGGATCCATTGTACAATGCCAGCAATGAAGGATGGGTTGCAAGCTATCGCCTCTTCGGGAACTACAACTTCGCGGAAAACTGGGGCTTCCAGTTCTTCGGATTCTATCGCGGCAACCGTGTCCAACTTCAGGGATCGCAGGGGGGCTTTGGCATCTATAGCCTGGCTATCAAACGCGACTTTGCTGACAAGCGGGGAAGTGTAGGCTTTGGCGCGGAGAATTTCTTCACCCCCGAATTCAGGATCAAGAGTGAACTTGTATCTCCTGTGCTCCGGCAGACCAGCATAAACACGATGCGGAATATGAGCTTCAGGTTGAACTTCAGCTATCGCATCGGAAAGCTGGGCACCGATGAAAACTCCGCCAGAAGAAGAAGGAAGTCAATCAGTAATGACGACTTGAAAAGTGGCGGGGACGGTCAGGAGGGCGGTGGTGAAATGCAGAACGGAACTCCAGCCGGCCGTCAGGGCGGCCCCGTTATGCGAAGGCCTTCCGGCGGTGGCACTCCGGCGGGAGCAATCACTGCGCCCAAGGCGAACCCTGATGCCGTGGTAAGGGCAGAAGGTACGTGGACCTACACGGTCGAATCGCCACAGGGTGGCGAGGGTACGCTTACACTGATGAAGGAAGATGATTCCTTGAAGGGCACGATCATAAACGAACGGTTCAACCGCGAGACGGCGCTGGATTCCGTCACACTTAACGGCAATGAGTTGTCATTCTCATACAAGGCAGGTTTTGGCGGCAATTCAATGAATGTGTCCGTGAAAACGGTAATTGAAGACAATACAATGAATGGTATAATGACCGTAGGCGATTTCGGAACATTTCCGTTCAAAGGAACCCGGTCGGAATAACAGACGGGAACGGATAATTAATCCGTTCCCCTACCGCCCCGCGACCATCGCATTTTCAGCGAGGCGCCGAATTTCTCTCACACGTTCCGGGTCGACTGTTCTGACCTCAAATTCACTACCCTCCTCCTCTCCCATTCCTGAGATTCTCTCATTGCGCCAGACCATCTTACTGTTATCAAATGCAGTCGCTGAGAAATGAATTTCCTGTGCGCCGCTTTGGGCAACAATGCCGGCTACGGTGCTTTCATTGATCCCCGATCCGGGCATGATGGCAATCCGGCCTTTTGCCCTCTCTTTTAGTTCACCGATCATCGCAGCACCCTCGCTGGCTTTAGGCCGCTGGCCTGCCGTAAGGATGCGATCAAACCCAACCTCAATGCAATCCTCCAGCGCTGCAAAGGGATCGCGGGTCATATCGAAGGCACGGTGACAGGTTACCTTGAGCGGGCGCGCCAGTCGGATCAATTCACGGCAGCGCTCCTTATCGATGGTCCCGTCGGGCAGAAGTATCCCAAGCACCACACCGTCAACACTCAACCGTTGGCATTGCCAGATGTCGCGCTTCATGGAATGAAATTCATAATTGGAATAGTGGAAGTCTCCGCCCCGCGGACGAATCATAACGAACACATCAATGGACAGATTCTTTCGTACGATTTCAATGGTTCCGGAAGATGGCGTTGTACCTCCTTCACCGGGATTGTCGCACAATTCGATCCGGTCGGCACCGCCTTCCTGCGCTTTAAGTGCAGAGCCGATGTTGTAGACAACGATCTCTACGGTCATGAAAAATAACTTGATGCGTTGAGTAACTGCTCCGTGTCGGGAGTCCGGATCGCGTAAGAAAATCCTTTCTGCAGGCAGTACGATCCGTAGTCGCCGTTCTTGTTCAGGGCAAGAAATCCAACCTGTACTTCCGCCGCGCGCTTGGGATTTTTCTTCAATATTCTTTCCACCGCCCTTTTACAGGCCTCGTCGGGTGTATTCCCCTGTCTCATTAATTCCACCACCAGGTGACAGCCCACAATACGTATTACCTCTTCTCCTACGCCCGTGGCCGTTGCGGCGCCCACTTCGTTGTCCACGTACAATCCGGCCCCGATGATGGGCGAATCTCCAACACGGCCATGCATTTTATAGGCCAGTCCACTGGTAGTACAGGCTCCTGACAGATTTCCATGCTGGTCAAGCGCAGCGATCCCTATGGTGTCGTGATTTTCTATGTTGACGACCGGCTTATAGTCGGCAGTCTTCAGCCATTCCTTCCATGCTTTCTCAGCATCTTTGGTAAGTAATTTCTCTTTCCTGAAACCGTTGGCCAGTGCAAACTTCAGTGCACCATCACCTACGAGCATCACGTGGGGGGTACGTTCCATCACCATCCGCGCAACGGATACAGGATGCTTGATGTGTTGAAGGTAGGCAACCGATCCGCAATTACCCTGTTCATCCATGATGCACGAATCCAGGGTTACGTTGCCGTCACGATCCGGAAGTCCGCCATACCCTACCGAACTGATCGCTGGATTACCTTCCGTAATCCTTGCCCCGGCCTCGACGGCATCCAGTGCCCGGCCGGATGCCGATAGTATTTTCCACGCCTCCCTGTTTGCATCCATTCCGAAATTCCAGGTGGAGATGACTACAGGTTTGACCGAAGTAGTGGTTATGCCGGATGCCAGGCTACTCAACGGAGCCATGGCCGTTCCGGCTGTAGCTATTCTCAGAAATTCTCTTCTTGAATGCATCGTACTTTTGGTTTATAGGAAAGCCAGGCAACAGACACTCAAGCTATCAATCCCGGACAGAACTTACAAGCCAAAAATAACCTATTCGATGATACGCCGTGCGGTCCGGAACCGCTTTTGATAATAGTCGGCGAAGATGTTGGTTTCCACTACACCCAGGGATGAGGATGCATGAATGAATTTGATGTTGTCGCGGGCTTTGCATTCGGTGATCATTCCCACGTGTGTGATCTTCTTCTTTTTCCTGCCTGTGGCAAAGAATACCAGGTCGCCGGGTTCCAGCTCTTCCATTTTTACTTCCTTTCCAATCTTGCTTTGATCGGCCGAGCTTCGCGGGAGATCGACATCGATTGCGTGAAAGGAATTCAGCAACAACCCTGAGCAATCCATTCCCGACCGTGTGGTTCCGCCGTACCGGTATGGTGTGCCAATGTAGGCCCGCGCGGCTACGATCACCTTGTCGACTTTGGTATCGCGAACAAGGGCTCTTTTCTGAGAAGCGCATGAACTCATAAAAACAACGACAAGGGCTGCAGGAAGCAATGTCTTTTGACTAATTTTGCCTTCAAAAAATGATCTCATTGTAACTCGCTTAAAAAATCAATATTCAAATATAATTCATTCATGGCACTTACTGAAGTAACCGTCGATGTTGCGGGGAAGCTGGGGGGCATCGTCGGCAAAGAAAATATCATACTCGACCAGGAAAGACGGCTGGATTATGGTCACGACAAAACGGAGGACTACTTGTTTCTTCCTGATATTGTCGTTAAGCCACGCACACCGGAGGAGATCAGCGCTATTCTCCTGATCTGCAACGAATACCACATCCCCATTACGCCGCGGGGTGCAGGAACCGGCCTGGCCGGAAGTGCATTGCCCGTACAAAAGGGCATAATCCTTTCTATGGAACGATTCAACACCATCCTTAGTATAGATGAACTGAATCTGCAGGCTACGGTTGAACCCGGGGTGATCACGGAAGTATTTCAGAATGCAGTTAAAGAAAAGGGTCTTTTCTATCCTCCGGATCCCGCAAGCAGGGGATCCTGCTTTCTGGGTGGAAATCTTTCCAATAATTCAGGGGGACCGAAAGCTGTAAAATACGGCGTTACCCGCGATTATGTGCTTAACCTTGAGGTTGTACTCCCCACGGGCGAAATTATCTGGACGGGAGCCAACGTACTTAAAAGCTCTACGGGTTACAACCTGACGCAACTATTCTGCGGAAGTGAGGGTACCCTGGGGATCATCACCAAGATTGTATTCAAGCTGCGAAGTTATCCCCGGAAAAATGTGCTGATGTTGATTCCATTCAGCACCAGTGAAGAGGCGTGCCGGGCCATCTCGGCGATTTTTGTGTCCGGTGTCACACCTTCCGGTATGGAATTTTTTGAGCGCGAAGCGGTAACAAAGACCATCGAGTATTGTGAGAAGGTATTGAACAGTCCGGTAACGATCCGTTTTCCTGAAAACATGGACGCCTATCTTTTGTGCGAACTTGACGGTAACGACGAGGAGGTATTGATGCGCGACGCCGAGCGGGTGATGACGGTAGTCGAAAACTTTCTGGTGGGTGAAGTGATG
>DATBVZ010000081.1:0-4640 GCA_036515095.1 Cyclobacteriaceae bacterium
AGCCACAGGATGTTGGGCCGGGTCGTTGCCTCCTGAGCCGGAAGATCCAGCGGATAGAACAGCACCAGGCATAGACGAAGAAAGAATAGAATGGATTTGTCCATGATACAATTGCACGATCGCATGTTTTGGTGGAATGGTGTCGAGGGTTTGGAGAGACGCGATATTTTGCGTCGCTACCTTACAATTTAATTCTTCAATTCTTCACCCTTCAATTCTTTCTTCAGACCCCTCTTTCTTCAGACCCCCAGTAACCATCCGGGTCTGTATTCCCTCTTAACGAAGGCGTTGGCTTCGTCGAAGTTGGTGATCTTCATATTTTTCGCATCCCACAGTAATTTCTTACGGCCGGGGTAGGTGTCTTCGCCTTTTTCGTTCTTCACTTTCAGGTTATAGCTCTTAATGGCGAGGTTACCCATGAGTATTGCTTCTGAGAAGGGACCGGCGAATTCGAACGGGGAACTGGTCACACCTTTACCATAGCCCTGAACGCACGCATTCACCCATTGTACATAGTGTCCTTCAGGAACGCGCGTAAGTTTTTGTGGTGGCATGGTTTCGCTCATTCTGGATGTGGGCAGCAACTTTGGATTGGCGCCGTAGCAGTCGGCTATCAGTTTTCCTTTCGTGCCTTCGAAGATGACGCCTCCATCCCAGTTGCCCATGGGTTCGCCGGGCTTAAGTTCTTCCGGTCGTTCCGGCAGCAGCCCGCCATCCATCCACGTTAGTTTGATATCAGGGTGTCCGTCTTTTCCGGGAAACTTAAAGTGAACAATTGAAGAAGGAGGGTAGCTGTCCGGGAAATCTCCCTGTTCAAAGAATCCGGTCCAGACCGTGCTCATGCTGCATTCCACTTCGGAAGGGTAGTCTATGGGAAGAATCCTGAAGGCGGGGTCGAGGATGTGGCATGCCATGTCACCCAATGCGCCGGTTCCGAATTTGAACCAGCCTCTCCAGTTGAAAGGCAGATAGGCAGGATTGAAATCCATGTATTCCGCAGGTCCAAGCCAGAGATCCCAATCGAGCTCTTTTGGTATTTCGTGTTTGCCGGTGGGCGTGGCGATGCCCTGTGGCCATACCGGACGGTTCGTCCATGAATGTACCCGCGTTACTTCTCCGATCATTCCGGCATCGTACATTTCCTTCATACTCCGGACGTCGTCACCCGATCCGCCCTGGTTTCCCATCTGTGTCACCACCTTGTATTTTTTTGCGGCCTCCGCGAGTGTGCGTGCCTCGTAGATGCTCCATGTCAGCGGCTTCTGCACGTACACGTGTTTCCCCCGTTGCATCGCGGCCAGGGCAGCCACGGCGTGCGTATGGTCGGGTGTGGACACAGAGACGGCGTCAATCCCGGAAGCTTCTTTGTCCAGCATCACGCGGAAATCCTTGTAATATTTTGCCTTCGGGAAATTCTCTCTGGACTTCACGGCTTCCCGGTCGTCCACATCACATAAGAAAGCGACCCTGGCATTCGGGCTCTGCGCGAAGCCGGTCAGGTCGCTGGTACCCTTACCTCCCGCGCCGATGCCCGCGATATACAGGGTATCGCTCGGTGGTACAAAATTATTTCCGCCAAGTACAAAGCGCGGCACAATGGTAAACGCCGATGCGGCTAATCCCGCATTCCGGATGAAGGTACGACGGGACAACTGTTTTGAGGATGATTTCTTCTCTTTCATTACTCCGTTAAATTTAGGTTTGTGAACGGCCCGTTTTTCTGTGGCCTATGCATTGTCATGGCCTTTAGATATTTTCGTCTGCTATTGGGTCAGATTATGAATGAGTGAATGAGTGAATATGCCTACTGCCTATTTCCTACTGGAGACTGGAGACCGCCTACTATTTCCTCAGGTATCAAACCTAACGCTTTCATTGAGTGTCCGCTCATCGTATTTAAATCCGTATTGGTCGAGCACTTCCTGAGGAACGCCATCCCACTGGTTGGGCATGTTGCCCTGGTAGCCCAGGTCTTCAATGCCTATTTTGCTGGTGAAGAAACCTGTTGCAGTGAGGTCACGCATGGTGTTAAAGAAGGCGACTCCCTGCCGCATTTCAGGTTTGGCGCCTTCCGGGAACGCAATTTCATCCACGATCGCAATTTGCTGATCTCCGGTGCAACGGACGAACGGGTTGTTGTAGCGTTTCATGCATTGCAGATCCAGCCATCGCAATCCGCCGCGCAGGGGTGTCTGCAACTCCGGCTTATCGTTTACAATAAAGGCGATGAAATCAGGCACGCCTGCGTCAGTGGCGCTGCCCGACGTGTCGTCTTTGGGAATGATAATATCGGCAAGTACCGCGATCGTCGCCATTTCGTGCTCATCAAAAAACACTTCGGCACTGAGTTTCTTCTCGTAGGCGAGCTCATCGGGAGTGCGATCAATGGTTGGCGCTGAACCCGGCGTGGCCGTTGCCTGTTCCTGTTTAGGCCCGCACGACTGGATCAGCATCCCTGCACCAACGGAACCAACGGCAAGTGTCTTTAAGTATTTACGTCTATCCATGGGGGGAAGGTTGAAGAGTTGAAGGGTTGAAGATTTGAATATTGGTGCGGAGCATCATGTGAAGCTTTGCCAGTGGAAGTAGCGTCACTGCTTACCCCACAACTTCTGGTAGCTTTGCCAATTGCCAACTGCCTATTGCCCACTACGCTCACAGGTTCTGTTTTTTCATTTCATCGATGACGTACTCCGAGGCACGCATGGAGAGGGCAAGGATCGTCCATGTGGGATTCTTGTCGGCTTGCGAGACAAAAGGTCCGCCGTCGACGATAAATAAATTTTTGCAGTCGTGGGCCTGGTTGTACTTGTTCACCGCCGACTTCCTGGGATCGTTACCCATCCGCGTAGTACCTACTTCATGAATGATCCTGCCGGGTGCGGCGAGTCCGTACTCATTTTCGACCGTATCCGTATTGCCCCAGGTCACCACGCCCTTTGCATTATGAATGATCTCGTTGAATGTTTCTTTCATGTGTTTGGCCTGCCTGACTTCATGGTCGCTCCACTTATAATGGAATCGCAAAACCGGTATGCCGTATTTGTCTACTGTTGTGGGATCTATTTCGCAATAGTTGTCCTCGCGTGCGATAGCCTCGCCGCGGCCGGACATGCCGAATGAAGCACCGTAGAAATAGCGGTAATCGTCCTTAAGGGAGGCGCCGTACCCTCCGGCGGGCTTTTTCCTGCCGTCCCTGCCGGGGTATTTCCCGTTTGTGTGCTGGATGCCCGAGCCGAATCCATATCCGGGCATTCCCATTCCTCCCCAGTATTCGATATGGTATCCTCTCGGGAAATCAAGTCTGGAATTATCGAGCCACCAGGGCGAATAAATGTGCGCGCCGCCCACGCCATCTTCGTTGTATCTTTTGCGGCCGATCAGGTCGGGTAAGATCCCGCCCATGTCCGTGCCCGTTGAATCGTGAAGGTATTTTCCTACAACACCGCTGGCGTTAGCAAGTCCGTCAGGATGGCGCGGCGATCTGGAATTCAGTAATATCCGGGCCGATTCACAGGCGCTGGCGGCGAGCATTACAACCTTAGCGTTGACCGTATACTCCTGCAAGTCGTCCTTATTGACGAAGGAAACGCCGGTAGCTTTTCCTGAGGAGTCGGTATTCACTTCGCGCACCATAGCGTTGGGGATGACGTCTACGTTGCCGGATTGAAGTGCGGGCTTGACCAGCACAGACGAAGAAGAGAAATCCCCGTATACGGTGCATCCGCGATTGCATTGCGAGCAAAAGAAGCACGCGCCCCGGTCTTTGTTGTTTGGCAATGGTCGGGTCAATATGGATAACCTGGAGGGGATGACCGGAATATTCAATTTTTTTGCAGACTCTTTAATAAAGAGTTCGTGAAGCCGTGGTTTTGGCGGCGGAAGAAAAATACCATCCGGCTCGTTATATATTCCCTCCTTCGATCCAAAAACGCCTATGAGCTGGTCCACTCTATCGTAATACGGGGCCACCTCGTCATAGCTTATCGGCCAGTCATCCCCGAGCCCGTCAATGCCTCTGCGTTTAAAGTCGTTCGGTCCGAAACGCAAGGATATTCTTCCCCAGTGGTTTGTCCGGCCACCCACCATCCTCGCACGAAACCAGTCGAACCGGGTGCCGTCTTTATGGGTATAGGGTTCTCCATCAAGCTGCCAGCCACCGTATGCGGCATCAAAATCGCCAAAATTGCGGTACGGGGTGCTGGCGCCTCTACGCGGCGATTCCCAGGGCCACTTAAGTTGGGTAACATTCTTTGCAGGATCGTACAGGGGGCCGGCTTCGAGCAGAACAACTTTTGCGCCGGCATTTGCCAATACGTAAGCTGCCATTCCCCCTCCGGCCCCGGATCCCACAATGCAGACATCGTAAGATTCGGGATTCTCCTTGATCTGAAAAACTGACATAGCTGATTTTAGAAAAAAATTGACCTGGCTAAAAGTAGTCTTTTCTGACAAAAAATGTTATTCCGGCTGCGAAGAATTAGTGATGCAAAGAACACACACTGCACATGCACGATTTTCGCTTGTGGTTCACGGCACTTTCTTTTTCGGCACAGGATCATAGCCATGCGTTCCCCACGGGTGGCAGCGCGCTACTCTCCTTACTCCAAGCCATAGTCCTTTAAACACCCCCCATTCGC
>DATBVZ010000082.1:0-4362 GCA_036515095.1 Cyclobacteriaceae bacterium
CAGCCTTGCCATAATACCCTCTCTTCTCTTAATCGACGGAAACCGGTTTAAGCCCTATCCGGGCATCCCGTACGAATGTGTGATCAAAGGCGACGGAAAGTACCTTTCCATAGCCGCCGCGTCTGTCTTGGCCAAAACTTATCGGGATGATCTCATGAACCGGCTCTCGCAGGAATATCCGGGCTACGGATGGGAAACGAATGTGGGATATCCTACACTTGGCCATCGCGAAGGGATCAGGCAACTGGGTGTCTCGCCGCTTCACCGTATGTCCTTTACCCTGTTGCCCGCTCAGCTTGAACTGTTTGAAGACGACACCGGTTGAGGTCTTTATGCGTTTATGTTAAACTCCCGGTTCCTAATCCCCCTCCCCCCATGTGCCTTATCGTCGTATCCCTGAATGAACATCCCGCCTATAAGCTTATCGTGGCCACTAACCGGGATGAGTTTTATAACCGGCGTACGGCCTCCGCGGATTACTGGTCTGAACATCCGCAGGTACTTGGCGGCCGTGACCTTGAAGCCGGTGGTACATGGATGGCAATGAACCGCAATGGCCGGATAAGCATGGTGACCAATTATCGCGATCCATCCAATATCAATCGTGCGGCCCCTTCCAGGGGTAAACTGGTTTCCGATTATGTGCGGACCGATGCGCGTCCGCTGAGCTACCTGGAAAATGTTGCTGCGAATGCACGCTTATTTAACGGTTTCAATCTTATTGTGGGAAATCAGAATGAGCTCTACTACTTTTCGAATCATGGCGATGGGATTGCCCCGGTTCCACCCGGACTGCACGGCCTGAGCAATCACTTGCTTGATACACCGTGGCCGAAGGTTCGAAATGCGCTCGACAAAGTCGGACCAATCCTGAATACCTTGGCTGTTAACACCGATGACCTGTTGGATGCCATGTACGACGATAAGATTGCTCCGGATAATGAATTGCCCGATACGGGTGTTGGTCTCGAAAGGGAAAGGGAACTTTCATCAATGTTCATCAAGAGTGCCGGATACGGATCCAGAAATACCACGATTGTCCTGGTCGACCGGGATGACAACGTGCAATTTGTCGAACGTGTCTACAACACTTCGGATTTTACCTTCACAAGCCGGGCGTTTTCCTTCAGGATTACGTGAACGTGCGAACAGCAATACCTGGCTGTACAACGGGGGCATACCGCGCGTTGAAAAAACATCGGTACCGCTGGTTTGCCCCATCCGGCCTTTGGAACCGTGTGAGACGCTGTATAATTCCAGGATTCCCTATATTCAGCGCGTGTAAACCCAAAATAGCGCTGTTTTCGAAAAACTTTTCTGATTTTGCATCATCCTGTGTAATGATGCGTTATTGCGATAAACTAATTGGTTCATGAGAATAATTGAAACAAAGGAACTGTCGAGGGTGTATATCATGGGCACTAACGAGGTAAGGGCATTGCAGTCGGTTTCTATTACCATAGACAAAGGGGAATACGTGGCATTTATGGGTCCCTCGGGCTCAGGAAAGTCCACCCTGATGAATATCATCGGCTGTCTGGACACGCCTTCCGGAGGGACCTATATGCTCAACAATCAACTTGTTAGCGAAATGACTGAAAACGAACTTGCAGAAGTTCGGAACAAGGAAATTGGCTTTGTTTTTCAGACCTTTAACCTGCTGCCCCGTGCCACGGCTCTGGAAAATGTGGCTCTCCCACTGATCTATGCAGGATACGGCAAATCCGAACGTCAAGAAATTGCCATGGCGGCCCTGGAAAGCGTAAGCCTGGCCGACCGATATCATCACAAACCCAACGAGTTATCAGGGGGTCAGCGTCAACGGGTTGCAATTGCCCGCGCCCTGGTAAATAATCCCTCTATCATCCTCGCCGATGAGCCTACGGGTAATCTGGACACGAAAACGTCGTACGATATAATGAATCTCTTCCAGGAACTCCACGATAGGGGCAACACTATTATAATGGTTACACACGAAGTTGATATTGCACATTATGCTCACCGGATAATCCGCATGCGCGACGGCTTGATCGAATGGGATAGAAAGAATGACAAGGTAACGCGGAACGAACCTGTTCCGGCTACTTAGTCACGTTTATTCGCCTGGTGCAACATCTCCGACACCTGGCTGCCTTATCCAAACGCAAAAAAAGGTTGTACCTTAATCCGTTATTCAGGTACGGGGACCTTGCGGGTTGGACCGTCCGGGTTTCCAACAGATATCGTCGACAAGACAGAACGTTTCATGAAAATATACACCAAAACCGGCGACGCGGGTTCGACCGGGTTGTTCGGAGGCAAGCGCGTATCAAAGGCCGATCTTCGCATTGAAGCGTATGGCACTGTAGATGAGTTGAACTCGTGGCTGGGACTATTGCGCGATCAGCCGGTCAATGCATCCCGTCACGGGTTTCTGATCGCCATTCAAAATAATCTCTTCGTTGTGGGATCCATGCTGGCGGCCGAACCCGGAAATGAAAGGATAAAAATTCCGTTGTTGAATGAGACTGCAGTGAATGAACTGGAGGATGCGATCGACCGGATGGATGCCGTATTGCCTGCAATGCGGTCCTTTATACTGCCGGGCGGCAATCACGCGGTTTCTTTCTGTCATATTGCCCGAACGGTCTGCAGAAGATCCGAACGCCAGGTTGTTGCCCTGCATCAGATGAGCCCGCTGGATCCATTGCTTATTGTCTACCTTAACCGGCTTTCTGACTACCTATTCGTGCTGGCCCGAACAATGGCACACGAGCTGAAGATCGACGAAACACCCTGGAAGCCGGATATCATTTGACTTTTTTGACGGCGCTTTTGCGCTTTGTTGTCAACCCCTTAACTTGCCCATCCCTAACTGAGGAAACATGGTGACTGCACAGAAAATTTCGATTCAGCGGATAGGAACATCTCGTGTTCAACAATTTGACTTTTCCAATATACCGTTTGGGAAATATTATTCCGATCACATGTTCGCGGCCGATTTTCGCGACAGCGAATGGAAGGATATGAGGATCACTCCCTACGGCAAGATTACCGTAAGTCCGGCTACGCCGGCACTGCATTACTCACACTCCATATTCGAAGGCCTGAAGGCCCATCGGTCTGATGCAGGAGAAGCGCTCGTTTTTCGTCCGCAGGAAAACCTGAAACGGTTGAACCGGTCTGCGGCACGTATGTGTATGACCGGCGTACCGGAGGATATGTACATGGAAAGCCTACGTGAACTGATCGCCCTTGACCGTGATTGGATCCCGAAGGCGCCGGGCTCTTCATTGTATATTCGTCCGTTCCTTTTTTCCGCGGATGAATTTATTGGCATCCGGCCATCCGTCGATTTTACCTACATGGTAATTCTTTCGCCCGTAGGGATGTACTATGCGGCACCCGTCCGGGTAAAAATAGAGACCCATTACCCCCGCGCTGTTGAAGGGGGTACGGGGTCCGCAAAGACTGGCGGCAACTACGCCGGCGCTATTTACCCTGCCCTGCTCGCACAAAAGCACGGGTATCAGCAACTTCTCTGGACCGATGGAAAAAAGCACGAATACATTGAGGAATCAGGGACCATGAACGTCATGTTTGTAGTTGACGATATCCTGATTACACCGGAGCTCAATGATTCCATTTTGCCCGGTATTACACGCGACAGTGTGCTTACGCTGGCAAAGCATTGGGGCATGAAGGTTGAGGAACGCAGGATCTCCGTCCGCGAGGTAGTGGACGCGCTGCGGTCGGGACGTATGCAGGAGGCTTTTGGCGTCGGCACGGCCGCAACAATCGCCCATATCGAAGCGATCGGTTTTGAAGGCACGGATTATGCATTGCCTCCGGTGTCTGGCCGTACGCACGCCAACAGGATCTATGATGAACTGGAAGGGATCAAACGCGGCACGAAACCGGATCCTTTTAACTGGGTGGTGAAAATGTGATGGTAAAAAAGAAAGACCTGGTCAGCCTGCTTGTCCTGCTTTTTGTGACATCGGGATACGGTGCCATGGGGCAAAACCAGCTGTTGCTATTGAAAGGAGAGGAAGTACTGCTGCGTCTGAACGCAGGAGACGATCTTGTATTTCGAACCAGAGCGTCAAAGGAGAAGAGATATACGTACATCAATACGCTGGCGGATACCGCGGTAGTGACACACCGCGATACCGTCCCCTTTCATACGATCGACCGGGTCTATTTCAGGAGAAGCACCTTTGTGAACCGGGTAGGTCTTGTGCTGGTGATGGGTGGAACCGGGTACTTCCTGATCGATCAGATCAACAATGTAATCGTGCACGGCAATGACGCGCGTTTGGAAAATAGCGTTACCCTTGCTTCCGGGACAATGCTCGCCGCAGGATTGCCCATGATGTTGAT
>DATBVZ010000083.1:0-4370 GCA_036515095.1 Cyclobacteriaceae bacterium
GTTGCCCTGAACGCTGCAAGCGGAGCCATTACCGTAAGTGACGCATCCCTCCTTACAGCCGGAACCTCGAACTTCGATGTAACTACAACCGACGCAACCGGCGGCGTTACCACCCAAACGATAACTATCACATTCACAGGAGACAGTGAGGCCCAATACGTGGTCATTCCGCCAAAAAATATAGACGCCTATTCGGATGACGATATCCTCGCTACTGTGACGGACGGCGATGGCAATGTCACCAATGCAGCACTGACGAACGGAATGCTGCCTGCCGGAGTCGTAATCGATCCGGTTACCGGTGAAATTAGTATCGTTGATGCTGCTGCCATTCAGCCGGGCGACTACAACCTGGAAATCTCTACATCGGATGAAGACGGCGGGTCCACTGTGCAAGCCATTGTCATTTCCTTTAACGATGACAGCGAAGCGGTCTATGCAGTCAATGACCCGAAGCCAGTCAATGAACATTCTGACAGCGGGATCCTTGCCTCGGTATCCGATGCGGACGGAAACATTGCGGGTGCCGTAATAACGAATGGCCAGCTGCCTCCCGGCACATCAATCGACGCCACAACAGGCGAAATAACTGTAGAAAACGCATCGTTAATGCAGCCCGGCATTTATACCCTGGGAATATCCACGACCGATAACGGCGGCGGAATATCAATCCATACCATTACGCTTGAGATACTCGCCAGCACGCTGGATTCGGATGGCGATGGTGTGCTTGATATCGATGAAGACATTAATATGGATTCCGACCCGGCCAACGACGATACGGATCAGGATGACCAGCCCAACTATCTGGATGCCGATGACGATGGAGATGGCGCTCCTACCGCCACAGAAGATATAAATGATAACGGCGACCCGAAGGATGATGACACGGATGGAGACGGTACTCCAAACTACCTCGATCAGGATGATGACGGGGATGGAATACCATCTGGAGAGGAAGACGCAAATGGCAACGGGGACCTGACAGACGATGACTGCGATAAAGATGGTCTTCCCGACTACCTGGATGCAAACCTGTGCGATATTGTTCCTGAAATGGGATTCTCACCGAATGGCGACGGCAATAATGATTTCTGGACCATCGGTGGCATTGACAATTACCCCGACAATGCAGTTAAGGTATACAACCGGTGGGGCAACCTGGTCTATGAAACCTCCGGATACAACAACGCCAACATTTCCTGGAAAGGTGAATCCAACGGGAAACTGTTGCTTGGAAGCAATGGTGTTCCTGACGGCACATATTTCTACTTCATAAACGTCGATGGTGAGAAGCGGATCTCCGGTTTTGTGATAATTAAACGATGATCGTATCCAAACGTAAACAATGAAGGCAATACCCATACTTGTTCTTTGTGTATCAATGTTCTCCGTAACGCGAACATTTGCGCAACAGGAGGCGATGTTTACCCAATATATGTTTAACGGCCTTGCCATTAATCCGGCCTATGCGGGGAGTCATCGCACATTAAGTGTTACTGCCCTGGCAAGGATCCAGTGGACGGGAGTGGAAGGAGCGCCGGCTACGCAAACGCTGAGTCTTCATACTCCTCTGGGAAACAGACGCGTTGGCTTGGGCGTACAGATCATGCATGATGAAATCGGCGTAACCAACCAGACAGGGGCATATAATGCCTACTCGTACAGGATACCATTTCAGAATGGTGGCCAGCTATATTTCGGTATTCAGGCGGGATTCAGTTCCTATAGTGCGCGGTTTAGCCAGGTATCCGATACCGATCCGACATTCGCAGGAGCAGACATCAGGGAAATACAACCGAACTTTGGAGGCGGGTTGTTTTACCACACTGCATCGTTTTATCTGGGCTTTTCAGTTCCTCAACTCATTCAAAATACCATTGACAAACACAACCCGGATTCCGATTCAAAATTATTACGGCACTACTTCTTCGCTTCGGGATATGTGTTTTCCCTGGACCGGAATCTCAAATTAAAACCAAACATCCTGGTTAAGGCAGTTGCAGGTGCGCCGGTTCAGATCGATCTCAACGTGAGCCTGCTCATGAATGAGATTCTGTGGGCAGGTCTTTCGTGGCGATCCTTTGACTCCATCGATGCACTCCTGCAATTGCAGCTTACCGACAAGTTTCAGTTCGGCTATGCCTATGATTTTGCCACAACGAGTGAGTTAAGGAGAATTAATGCCGGATCCCATGAGATCATGATCAACTACCGGGTAATCAGGAAACACTCCAGAATCAAGACCCCCAGGTATTTTTGATTTTGCCCACAGTCTCATGATCCGGATGCCAACAGCGGAACCGGGTGGTCAATAATAGGGTATAAAGGTAAATAAGGGTAAATAAGGGTATAAGTATATAAGGTATGGGGCAAAAAAGTATCTTTGGATGTGCCTGTTAAACACTAAAATCCATCACTTATGATCCTGATACACGACATATTTATCTGCAAGCCCGGCAACGCCTCCAAACTTGCAAAAAAATTCAAGGAAGCTATGGCCGGCAGCGCCGAACTTGTCAACATTTTGACCGATATGACCGGCCAGTACAATAAGGTAGTAATGGTCACCCAATACGAAAGCCTGACTGCCTACCAAATGAGCTGGGAGAAATACAAAGAGGATTCGGCAGAAATGAAGCGTATGAATGAAGCTATGGCCGGCTATCAGGATATGTACATGAGCGGTTCACGCGAAATTTACCAGGTTTGGTAAAAAGATGTTCGGATTCCTGTCGCTGGCGGCCTGCACCGCGGGGCCGGTCTGACAAAACCGGATTATTCCGTAGCCTGTGACGAAAGGTTTGCAGGTATGTCAGAAGCAAGCTGTCGCGCTGCCTCATCGACGCCCTGGTCATCAGGCAGCACGGCTTTGCCAAAGACAGCCGCTATGGAACTGCCGCTCAGCTTCGTTTCGGCGTTGCACCAGACCTTCCAATTGTGCTACTTCGAGACCGAGGCGCTTACTTGACGTCAAAATCTTTACGCTGCCGTTCCAACCTGTTCGCTTTGACATCATTTGCCGGTTGCCGTGGAAGGTTCACGGGCCGGCCGGAAGCGTGCTGCTGGTCTCATAAATCGAACACCACTACACTTTCCCACTTGCGTTGCGCATTGAGATGCACATTTGCTTCCTGGTAGGTCAGCGCTTTGATATCTTCATCAAATTCACTTACTCCGTCACCCATTACCTGACCGACGAACTCTGTTTCGGTAAAATGCTCAATCCTCAATTCGCAAAAAACAGCTTTGTGAATATGACTGATCATCAGTACCTCCGAAAGAAAATCAATAAGCAAGGCAGTTGGATCATTGGATTGAATCCGGATGGTTTGCCGAACTGTGCGTGGCTGGTTCTCCAGGCAAAAACCGTCCTTCAGAAGGTTGGCCATTCCGATCAGCCCGGCTTCAAGAAGTTCCGCCTGTGAGTCTGCCCTGATATTCATGCGAATATCGGCTTGGTGCCCGATGTACCCTACACTTTTCATTATGCAATGATTTGCCAAAGGTTGATAAGAAATTCCTGAAAATACATGACTCAAATCAGACAGTTTCCGGACCAAACTATGACATTTATCATTACAGCTACAGTTCTGTATAAGCCGGCATCAGGAAATCAGTCCGCATGCTAACAATTATCATGGCCTGGAAATTAAATTATCTGTAGGTTGTTATCAATATAGGTGACACCCCCCGCAGTTATTCATACCGGATTTCAAAAATGGACCACATGCTTGACAAATTGATGGCAGAAAAAAAAGGACCTTGCCTTTCCGTGATTATCCCGCAACACCGACTGTCGCGGGAAAGGATGCAAAACCCTGAGATTCTCCGGAAAGCCGTGCGGAAGGCCAGATCCCTGCTGAACAGAAAAAGACTACCATCCATCATGGTGGAGAATCTTGACAAACTGACTATGCAATTCGCATCGGATTATGCCATAGAGGGCCTTGGAATGTTTATCTCTCCCCGCACAGCTGAACTGGTGGGTTTTCCTTTTCCGGTCAACGAAAGAATCATTGTTGACAGTTCTTTTGAAACCCGGGACCTTCTTTACCTGAAACAATTTTCTGCGCCGTACTGGGTTCTGGTCCTGGGCAGGAAGAAAATCAGTTTGTATTCGGCCCGTGGCGACGAACTGGATGAAATTAAAGACGGGCATTTCCCTTTTGTTTATGAAGAAGAGTACGAGTATACGCGACCGAGCCTGGGTTCGTCTTTCGGCTACTCCCGCAAGGGCATGGCAAAAGACAAAAGTACCATGGTAAAAGTCAGAACGCAATCATTCTTCGGAGAGGCCGGTCGCCATGTTGCCCTGTTCCTGGGAAAAACCGGGCTGCCACTGATTATTGCCGGCACTAAATCGAGCA
>DATBVZ010000084.1:0-4247 GCA_036515095.1 Cyclobacteriaceae bacterium
TATCACTGTAGCGGATCGAAAGCCCGGGGGGAAGATTCCGTTTGTCTTCGGCTGGTCAGGAATGCGCGGTGTTGTTTCACTTGCAGCCGCGCTTTCAATCCCTGTGTTCGTTGCGCAAGGTGAACCGTTTCCCTACAGGAACCTGATTCTTATCATCACATTTGTTGTAATATTGGTTACCCTTGTTTTCCAGGGCTTGACACTTCCTTGGGTCATCAGGAAATTGAAGATAGAAGATGAATCTGCTCCCGATAAAGGGCAAGAACAGGAATTCGCAATCCGAAAAACGATGGCCGAGACATCTCTTAAATTCCTTGAACAAGGTAATAGCAATAAGCACGAACTAAATGAACATTTGAGGAACCTATGTGCAAAGCTCCGAACGGACTTGAGTGTATTCCGGCAAGACCTTGGTAAATTCAATATGGAAAGTAAGGAAGCCCTTGTTGAGTATCAGGAAACGTACATTGCATTACTGGAAGAGCAGAGGAAGGCGCTTCGTAAGCTGAACAGCGATGATGTATACGATGAAGCGTTGATAAGAAAATACCTGGCGATCATCGACCTTGAGGAAACGAAATTGAGGGAGGTGGCGGTTGTTCAATGATTTAAATAAGTCCCTATTTTTGCACTTTCCTCATTGTCAGTTCATAGCCGCCGCCGGGCCATCTCCAGGTGCCTTTCACTTCAGTACAATCATCATTAAACACACCTTTAAACGCCGAATCAGAGTGCTTCCGCTCAGGCCAGAAAATCATATTTTTGTCGTCTACTTCCCAGATGTAGTCATAGTGATGCTCACTGCTGGTTTCGAACCAATGGCCCATTAAATCTTCGGTTGGCTTATCGTGACCCCAGCGTATTTCGTTGCCAATAATCATCGTGCCCTTGAGCCGGTCGAACTCTTCGTGCTGCATAGCCATGAAGTAGCCGCCGTCCAGCCACTCGAAAGTATCCCGGCCCAGCCACTCTTCGCCGGTGTCAAGGTCTTTGTGGGTGAGTTCCCACGTACCGAGCAGCTTATCGAGTTTCTTCAGCCGTGGATCCGGTGATGCAGTTTGTGTCATAGCGATTAGTTGCGATTGCAATGACGGAATAATGGTTGAAGAGGAAGCTCAGTTGAAACCGTGACGACCTTTCACGCATTGTTGCGAAGTGCTGCACATAACGTTCGAATATCACCAACTGCTATTCATATTTCAACGACCTTGCCGGGTCCATTTTCGCAGATTGCCAGCTCTTTATCCCAACCGTTACTCCGGCGATGAAGAGGCAAAGCAGACCCGCGCTGATGAAGATCCAGAGACTGAGCGGAATTCGGTAGGCAAATTGTGAAAGCCACTCGTCCATTATTACGATAGCGATCGGGCACGCTATGACAAATGAAATCAAAACCAATACAAGGTAATTGGCGGATAACAGCCTAACCAGCGCGAAGGTGGAAGAGCCAAGTACTTTGCGAACACCAATTTCTTTCGTCCTCATGGCTGTCATGTAGGCGGTCAAACCAAATAATCCAAGTGATGCAATAAAAATGGCCAGCCCGGAAAAGACGGTAAACACCTTGCCGAATTGTTCATCATTCTTATACTGTTCGTTGAAATACTCATCCACAAAGAAATAATCGAACGGATTTTGTGGGTATATACTATTCCATAAGGCATTAATGTCAGCAATAGAATTCTTCAAAGCACCGCCATTCATTTTAAAAGCATAGAACTCGCCTGCCCAGGGGGCATTCACATATTTTTTTAATGTGAATACAATGGGCTCAACGTTCTTGCGAAGCGATTGCTGATTAAAATCTTTCACTACACCAATCACTCTTTTGGGAAGTTGCTGATCGTTTTCATTCCACATGATGGTTTGATCAACGGCCAGTGATGCTTCGGCATATCCAAAAGCCCTTGCGGCGGTTTCATTAATGATGATGGCATGCTGCCATGCCGGTGTTCCGTCTGGATAATTGCTTCCTGCGGAAAAGCGTGCACCGAATAAATCAAAGAAGTTCTCATCAATTGCTATAATGGCACATCCGATGGAACTACCGGGAGTATCTTTACGGAAGAAACTTCTTCCCCAGTGCAATTCCTCACCAGGAATAGAGGATGAAACGGCAAAGGAAGAAACACCCGGGATCCTTTTTGTTTCATTGGCAAAAAAAGAAAGTGTTGCTTGATATGCACTGTCTTTTACAGCCGGCCCCTTTACAATTAAAGTCTGCTGCAGATCCAGGCCCAGTTCTTTGTCACGCATAAAAGTAAGTTGACTAAAAACGGTGATGGTACCAATAATCAATATAACAGAAGCGGTAAACTGAAAAACAATCAATGTCTTGTTCAATGTTGAATTAATGGCCGACCTGGAGATCTTGCCTTTCAGTAACGATACCGGATTTAACCTGGATATATGGATTGCGGGATATAAACCGGAGCAAAGTGTTCCTGCAGCAAAGATAGTGATTACTATCACGCCACTCTCCCAGGTAAAAGTAATTGCGTCTGGCAGACCAATAATGAATTTAAGCACAGGCAGTGTCAACTGAATAACAGCAATGGAAATACCAACAGCAAGGAGATTGATCATGGCAGCGTCCGTTAGCAGTTGTGCGATCAACTGGCTACGACTTGAACCATTAATTTTTCGGATACTAATTTCCTTACTGTTTTCTGCTGAACGTGCGATGGAAAAATTAATGTAATTGATCCATGCAATGAGCAGAATAAAGATGGCTATTATGTTCAGGAAATTTGTGGTTCTGGAATCTCCGTTGGCTTCAATTTCTCCCCACAATTTTGATTCAAGATGAATGGCATGAATTGGCTGCAGTAAAAATTCGATGCGATAACCATCTTTGGCGCTTTCACTGATGAATTTGCCGATTCGCTTATTGAGGAGTTCGGGAATTTTTGACTCTACTGTTTTTCTCTCCACTCCGGGCTGGACCTGAATGTACGTATAGAAGTTACCCCAATCCCAGTCGTTGTCGAGATTGAAATTAAGTGTGGTAAACGAAACCAGGAAGTCGGTATGAAAATGCGCGTTGGCCGGTACATCTTCGAAAACACCGGTTACCAGGATTTCTTTTGCGCCTCGTTCTCCCTGGTGAAATGTAACTATTTTGCCCAGCGGATCTTCATTTCCAAAATATTTAGCCGCAACGGATTTTGAAAGCGCCACCTGGTTTGGCTTATCCAGCGCCTTCGCGGCAGAGCCCAAGATCATATTATAAGAGAACATGGAAAGCATTCCGTTATCTGCGAAGTAAATCCTGCTCTCTCTGAATTTTTTATCCTTGTATTCCATTACCGGATCGGACATAAAAGGGCCCGTATGGGCGAACCTCACGGCATCTTTTACTTCAGGAATATCCTGTTTCATTGCAGGTGCGAGCGCAGGTACAGTCTGTGCGGAACTTCCGGTCTCGACATTGTTTTCAAATCCATGATAGGCGATCCGGTAAACATCTGCAGAGCGAAAGTCGTCGAAGCTTCGCTCATAACCCACGTACAACAGTATAATGGTACATGACACAGCAGCCAGAGAGAGCCCGGTAATGGTCAGCAGCGAAAAAGATCTTTCATTCCAGATTTTACGAAGAGAGAGTCTGATAAAATTGAACAGCATGATCAGAAGAGATTGATAACAACGAAGTGCGTATCACAATTATGCCAAACTGAAATCCTTCTTAAACCCTCATAATTATGCATAAAAAACGTGTAAGGCCATCCCGGACATGAACGATAGCGAACAAGGTGTTCGATTGCGGACATCGGTGCGCTACCGATATAAGCCAAGCGTTCAATCGGCTAATGTTTGTCTGAAAGTAGCGGAGAAGGTAATAAGTAATGTTGATTTGCGCGGAGATGAAATAGCATTGTAGCTCTGCCTGGTCCGCACGCTGTATTTCTTTTCGGATTGTTAAAATCAACAAGTACCGGAAGAGCTATAAAAGCCGGCGGTGGCGGGCAATTTTAGAAAATGCTTAAAAAGGACGAACCGCCTTACTCTTCGGCATTTTTACATAAATTCGGGCTATGGCATATCGCAGAGAATTTCTTAAGAAGGGCGTTGCTATGATTACCGGCAGCATGTTTGCTACTCGTTTAAATGCAGAGTCGTTCTTCGGGCACAGTGCGTCCCTGAAAAAGATCGGAGTGCAGCTGTTTTCAATTCCGAAACTTCTGGAGAAGGACTTTGCCGGAACGATGCAGGTAGTAGCCAGCATCGGGTATAAGGAAATTGAA
>DATBVZ010000085.1:0-3361 GCA_036515095.1 Cyclobacteriaceae bacterium
GCAAATCGATTGATGGTAGTCACTTTGTTGTTTGTCATTTTCTCAGCACATCACCCACAGCCCTTGCCGTATCGAAACCGGTGCCACAGGAAAATCCCTCTTAAATGGCCAATTTCGCACGATTTCTTGACGGTGCCTTGAAAGTGTCCATCCGTAGAAAAAATAGTGTCCACAGATGGACACTTTCTATGGTTTTTTTTAGCGCCCGGGATACCTTAGCGATACTATGTAATATGGGAAAAGCCGTGGGAAACATACTGTTAGCCGATGACGATGAATACGTCCTCCTTTCGCTCAAGCTCCTGCTGGAGCCGCACTTCAATTCCGTTATCGCGACCCATAATCCCGAACGTATCCCTGCGCTGTTGGATCGTGAGCAGTTTGACGTGGTGGTCCTTGATATGAATTTCAGACAGGGCGACACCACGGGGAACCAGGGATTGTTCTGGCTAAAACAAATACTTGGCGCTAGCCCGGATACGCAGGTTATACTTTTGACCGCTTATGCGGATATTCATGTGGCGGTTGAATCCATGAAAGAAGGGGCGTTGGATTTCATTGTCAAGCCCTGGCAAAATGAAAAGCTCCTTGCAACGGTAAAAACCGCCAACAACCTTAGCCAGGAGAAGAAAAAGGTAAAACAACTCAAGTCCAGGCAGAAGTCGCTGGTCTCTGCGCTTGAGCCACCGTACCAACCCTTGCTCGGCACATCGGAGGTCATCAATGGAATTCGCAGGACAATAGAAAAAGTGGCTCCGACGGATGCGGAGGTGCTGATCCTGGGAGCCAACGGCACCGGCAAGGAAGTGATCGCCCGCGAGATCCACCGCCATTCGAAAAGGGCGGATGGCGTCTTTATGGCGGTGGATGTGGGATCGCTCACCGAAAGTCTTTTTGAGAGCGAAATGTTCGGCCACCGGAAAGGGGCGTTCACGGATGCAAAGGAAGACCGGATCGGACGGTTTGAGGCTGCGGCAGGAGGGACGCTGCTCCTCGATGAGATCGGAAATCTGTCGCTTTCCCTTCAGGCGAAATTACTTACTGTTTTGCAGCACAAAAAGATCGTGCGCCTGGGGACGAATGAACCGATCGATGTGGATGTCCGGATCCTCTGCGCAACAAACAGCAACCTGGAGGTTATGGTACGAGGAGGCAGTTTCAGGGAAGACCTGCTTTACCGGATCAATACCGTGGAGATCAAAGTGCCCCCTTTGTTTGAACGGCCAATGGATATTCCCTTCATTGCGGAACACTTCATGGATAAGTTCGGACAAAAGTATCATAAGCCCCATGTCAGGCTGTCCGCCGGGGCAATATCCTGGTTACAAAAATACTCCTGGCCGGGCAACATTCGCGAACTGCAGCATGCACTGGAAAGAGCAGTGATAATGTGTGAAGGGCAGGAGTTGCAGGCGGAGGATTTCGGCGCCCTGGAAAAACAAATGGCAGGAGATTTCATGTTCGACCACCTCAACCTGGAAAAGCTGGAGGAGTGGGCTGTAAGGAAGGCGCTCGCCAAACATGGTGGCAACGTAAGTCACGCAGCAGAAGAGTTGGGTTTGTCGCGCGGAGCATTATATCGCCGGATGGAGCAGTATGGTGTTTAAGAACTTCAGATTTCAGGTGATCCTCAGGGTGGCCCTGCTTGTGGCGGCAATCACGCTGCTGGCCTGGTGCCTGGTCTATGGCTATTATCTGCGGAGTGTTTACCTGGTCGTTGGTGTTGTGGTACTGGTGGGGGAATTCATCTGGTATGTCGACCGCTTCAACCGCGATGTAAAATCCTTTATGGTGAGCCTCCTTCAGCACGACTTCACCACCCGTTATCAGTCGTCGGGAAGAAGCAGGAGTTTCGATGAACTGTATCACACCCTTAACCGCATATCGGATGTATTTCAAACCATCAGCGCCGAGAAGGAGGTGCAGTTCCGTTTCCTGGAAATGCTGGTGGAACACTTGCGGGTTGGCATTCTCAGCATGGATGATAGTGGAAAAATCCAGCTGGCCAACCAGGCGTTAAAGGATCTGCTTCGGAAGGAGGTACTCTTCAGCCTGAAATCGCTGGAGGCTTTCGATCCCATACTCGCGGAAACGTTGCGGGATATCCGGGGCGGTGAAACACGGCTGGTTAAGCTGCGCGTGCAAAATGAGCTGCTCCAGTTGTCTGTTCATGCGTCAGCGTTCCGGCTTGACGGCAAATACCACAAGCTCATCTCCATGCAAAATATCCGCAACGAACTCGACGCCCGTGAGATGGAAGCATGGCAAAAGCTGATCCGTGTATTGACGCACGAGATCATGAACTCGGTTTCCCCGGTCATTTCATTAAGTGAAACCCTGCATGGAATGGTAAACCAGAACCGTGACAGGCTGATGCGCGATGCAGGGCTTTACAGCATGCTGGATAAGGGTTTGGAAGCTATCAAGGTGAGAAGCCAGGGACTTTCCCGGTTCACGCAGTCTTACCGCAAACTGACGGGCATACCCAGGCCCTCGCTTAAGGAGAGCAACATCAGGGATATTGTGGATCGCGTGCTGATGTTGCTGGAAAGCAAACTGAAAGAAAAAGAGATTGTGTTAGAAGTATCGGCAGTCGACAGGCAGGTGGTTGTGGACCCCGGCCTGATGGAGCACGTGCTTATTAACCTGCTACTAAATGCCATCGAGGCGGTGGCCGAAACAAAAGATCCCCGTATTCGCATCAGCACTACCCGCGACCAGAAAGGAAACGTATGCATTTGCATCGGCGATAACGGTGAGGGAATGGACGAAGCTACAGCCGAAAGGATCTTTATCCCATTCTTTACCACGCGCAAGCAAGGCTCGGGCATAGGGCTTGCGCTAACCAAACAGATCCTCCAACTGCACCATGCCGATATCCATTTCACCAGTCAGAAAGGCAAGGGGACAGAGTTTGTTATTGTGCTGTAAATGGTGCAATAGCAAATACCTCATCTGTTATTTCAAAGCAGCCCCTACAATCTTACTTAAAAGATTGTCATGCTGAGTCCCGACGATAGGAGGGCGAAGCATCCCCTTTAAGTTCGCACGCCCCAGGCGATACGCACGATCTGAACACGTGAAATTCAAAGCCTGCATACCACTTCGATTGTGCGAGCCTTCCTGGAATCCCCTGCCTGCCCTGCAGAGGGCATGCGCCTATCACGTTCAGTATCACCTCACCCATCCACCAGCGTGCCTCTTCACTGTCATCAAGGCCCTCTCCTCCAGAGTCCTCCAGAGAGGGAGAAAGATTGTGCGAACTCGATATACTTTCCGCATCAAAGCAACCCTATTACTACCGGTTTTGGGTTTGGGATGTTGCGCACGAAATAGCCCTACATTCGTTCGCCCCTCTCAC